>DASRZO010000171.1:0-9414 GCA_035686405.1 Pseudomonadales bacterium
GCACGGCATTCCCTCATTCGCCTGGGCACGGGATCACGCCGACACCGGCTCGCTGTCGCTGCGCGACTGGCTCGCGCATCTCGCGAAAACCGGCCGTGTCGCGACGATCGACAAGCCCGTCGCGCTCGAGCACGAACTCGCAGCCATTGCGAAGCGGCTCGACGGCGAACAAGCCGCTTTTTTCACGCAGCCGCACGGACATGCGATGCCCGTCGTGAGCGGCTTCATGTCGAAGCGCGCGTGGATCGCGGAAGCGATGGGCGTCGATGAATCCGCGTTGCTCGCGCGCTTTTCCGCTGCGGCCGCCGCGCCGCTTGCATCGAAACTGATTCAACGTGAGGACGCGCCCTGTCAGCAAGTGGTGCATACGAGCGGCATCGATCTTCACGCGCTGCTGCCCATTCCCACGCACAGCGAACACGACAACGGCCCGTACATCACCGCCGGTCTCGTGATCGCGCGCAATCCGCGCACCGGTGTGCAGAACGTCTCGATCAACCGCATTCAGGTGCACGGCCCCGATCGCATGGCGATCCTGCTGCTGCCGCGTCATCTCTACGCATTCCAGCGCGACGCGGAAGCCGCGGGCGATGCGCTCGACGTCGCCATCGTGATTGGCGTCGATCCCCTGACGATGCTCGCGTCGCAAGCGATCACGCCGATCGATCACGACGAACTCGAAATCGCGGGCGCGCTGCACGGTGCGCCGCTGCCTGTCGCGCGATGCGTGACGAACGGCGTGCACGTGCCGGCGTCTGCGGAGATCGTCATCGAAGGGCGCATTCTGCCGAACGTGCGCGAGCCGGAAGGTCCGTTCGGCGAATTTCCGAAGTACTACAGCGCGAAGGAAGCACGCGAAGTCATCGAAGTGACGGCCGTCACGCATCGGCGCGATCCGATCTTTCATACGATCGTGCCCGCCGAAATGGAGCATCTGCTGCTCGGCGCGATTCCGCGCGAAGCCACGTTGCTCGCGCATCTTCAGCGCAGCCATCCCGCCGTGAAGGACGTGCATCTGTCGGTGGGCGGCGTGTGCCGCTATCACCTGTGGGTGCAATTCGACAAGAAGCGCGAAGGCGAAGCGAAGAACGTCATCCTGTGCGCGTTCGGCGCGCATTACGACATCAAGCAGGTCGTCGTCGTCGATACGGATGTGAACGTGCACGATCCCGCCGAAATCGAATGGGCGATCGCGACGCGCTTCCAGGCAGACCGCGATCTCGTCGTGATAGCAGGCGCGCAAGGTTCGCCGCTCGATCCATCGACGACGGTCGGTCAGCCCGACGATGCGCCGTCGCATCTGCAAGGCGTGAGCGCGAAGATGGGCCTCGATGCGACGCGCCCCGTCGTGTATCCCGCGCATGTGTTCACGCGCGTGCGCATACCGGGGCAAGACACGGTCGATCTGCACGCACTCGTCGCCGCTGACAACAGCGCGTTCGACGCCTATTTGTCGCGCGATCATGGCTGAACGAAAGAAGCGCATCGTCGTCGGCATTTCGGGCGCAAGCGGCGCGGTGATCGGCGTGCGTTTGCTCGCCGCGTTGCGCCGGCTCGGCACGCACGAGACGCATCTCATCGTGTCGTCGTCGGGCGCGGTGACGGCCGCACAGGAACTCGGCTTCGCGCGTGCTGATCTCGAAGCCGTTGCCGATGTGGTGCACAACGTGCGCGATATCGGCGCGGCCGTGGCGAGCGGATCGTTTCTGACCGAAGGCATGGTGATCGCGCCATGTTCGATGAAAACGCTCGCGGCCGTCGCGAACGGCTTCGCGGACAACCTGCTTACGCGTGCCGCCGATGTGATGCTCAAGGAGCGCCGCCGCCTCGTGCTGGTCGCGCGCGAAACGCCGCTCAATCTCGCGCATCTGCGCAACATGACGCTCGCCACGGAAATGGGCGCGATCGTGATGCCGCCGGTGCCCGCGTTCTACGCGCATCCGCAGACTATCGACGACGTGGTCGACCACACGGTGGGGCGCATTCTCGATCTGTTCGGCATCGAGCATGGCGAGATTGCGCGCCGCTGGAGCGGTCTCGCCGATGAATTCGGCGGCCGCGCCGCACGAGGAGTAACGTCATGAATCAGCGCGAAACCGCATTTGCCGAGATGGACGCGCGCGTCGCCGGCAAAGAGATGCGCGAAGCGACCGCACCGCAGCGTCACATCGGACGCCCGATGGAGCGCCTCGAAGACCCGGCGATCCTGACGGGCCGTGGCCGCTATGGCGACGACATCGCTGTCAAGCCGGGCACGCTGCACGCCGCGATTCTGCGTTCGCCGCACGCGCACGCGGAGATCCTGTCGATCGATACGCAAGCCGCATCGAAACTCGCGGGCGTGCGCGCCGTGCTCACGCGCGACGATTTGCGTCCGTGGTCGCGACCGTTCGTCGTCGGCGTGAAATCGCCGATGGAACAGTGGGCGCTCGCGATGGACCGCGTGCGCTACGTGGGCGAGCCGGTCGCGGTCGTGATGGCCGAATCGCGTGCGCTCGCGGAAGACGCGCTCGATCTGATCAAGGTCGACTACGCGATGCTCGATCCCGTGACGTCGATCGAACAAGCCGCGAAGGACGACGCGCCGGTGCTGCACGAACGCGTCGGCAGCAACGTCATCAGCGACCGGCATTTCCGCTACGGCGAGCCGGAAGCGGCCTTCGAGCGCGCGCCGCATCGCGTGAAGCTGGTCGCGCATTATCCGCGCAACACCTGCGCGCCGATCGAGTGCGGCGTGGTGATCGCCGAGTATCTTTCGGGCGATGAAGGCTACGACGTCACGTCGAATTTCATGGGGCCGTTCTCGCTGCACGCCGTCATGGCAATGGCGTTGAACGTGCCCGCCAATCGCCTGCGTCATAAGGCCCCGCGCGATTCCGGCGGCAGCTTCGGCGTGAAGCAGGCCGTGTTTCCGTATGTCGTGCTGATGTGCCTCGCGTCGCGCAAGGCGGGCGCGCCGGTGAAGTGGGTCGAGGATCGGCTCGAACACCTGAGCGCGGCGACATCGGCGACGGCGCGTGTTTCAACGCTAGAAGCGGCCGTCGAAGCGGATGGCCGCATCGTCGCGCTGTCTTACGATCAGTTGGAAGACGTCGGCGGCTACGTGCGCGCGCCCGAGCCCGCGACGTTCTACCGGATGCACGGCTGCCTGACGGGCGCGTACGCGATCCCGAATCTGCTCGTGCGCAATCGCGTCGTGCTGACGAACAAGACGCCGACGGGGCTCGTGCGCGGCTTCGGCGGGCCGCAGGTGTACTTCGCGCTGGAGCGGCTGATCCAGCGCATCGCGATCGAACTGAAGCTCGATGTGCTCGACGTGTATCGCCGCAACTTCGTTCCCGCCGATGCGTTCCCGTATCGCGCGGCGGCGGGCGCGCTGCTCGATTCAGGCAATTATCAGGAAGCGCTGCGCCGTTCACTCGACGAAGGCGGATACCGGGAACTCGTCGCGCGCCGAGACGCCGCGCGCAACGAAGGGCGGCTGTATGGCATCGGCTTCGCGGCGATCGTCGAGCCGTCGGTATCGAACATGGGCTACATCACGACCGTGATGCCTGCCGACGCACGCAGGAAAGCCGGGCCGAAGAACGGCGCGATCGCGAGCGCGACCGTCAGCGTCGATCTGCTCGGCGGCGTGGTCGTCACGATCGCATCGACACCCGCGGGCCAGGGCCACATGACAGTGTGCGCGCAAGTCGTCGCCGATGTGCTCGGGCTCGATCCGAAGGACATCGTCGTCAACGTCGAATTCGATACGCACAAGGACGCCTGGTCCGTCGCGGCGGGCAATTATTCGAGCCGCTTCGCGGGCGCGGTGGCGGGCACGGTGCATCTCGCCGCGACGCGCGTGCGCGACAAGCTCGCGCGCGTGCTCGCGAAGCAGTTCAACTGCGCGCCCGGCGACGTGCGCTTCGAAGGCGCGCGCGTCTTTCCGCACGACGCCGAAGACCGCGCGCTGCCGTTCGCGCGCGCCGCGAGCAATGCGCCGCACTGGGCGCCCGCGCTCTTGCCCGAGGGCGAAGAGCCGGGCCTGCGCGAAACCGTGTTCTGGTCGCCGCCGCACATGGATGCGCCCGACGAACAGGACCGCATCAATACATCGGCGGCGTATGGCTTCGCGTTCGACATGTGCGGCGTCGAAGTGGATCGCGTGACGGGCCGCGTGCGCGTCGACCGATATGTGACCGTGCACGACGCCGGCACCATCCTCAATCCCGCGCTCGCCGATGGCCAGATTCGCGGCGCGTTCGCGCAAGGCGTCGGCGCGGCGCTGATGGAGGAGTTCCGCTACGGCGCGGACGGCAGCTTCCAGTCCGGCACGCTCGCCGACTACCTGATGCCGACGACCTGCGAAGTGCCCGATCCGCTGATCGTGCATCTGGAGACGCCTTCGCCTTTCACGCCGCTTGGCGCGAAGGGTCTTGGCGAAGGCAACAACATGAGCACGCCGCCGTGCATCGCGAATGCGGTGGCGGACGCGCTCGGCGTCGAAGACATTCGCCTGCCGCTCACGCCGCCCAGAGTGATGGCGATGATCGGCATGGACGATCCCGAACCGTCGCGGCCGGAATATCGCGAAGCGCCCGCCACGAAGCCCGCGACGCCAGGCGGCGGACGCGCGCTGACGGCGCAGGGCGCTGTCGATCTGCCCGCGACGCCCGAAGCTGTGTTCGCCGTGCTGCTCGATCCGAAGGCACTCGCGAACGTCATTCCCGGCTGTCACGCGCTCGAAGAGACGGCGCCGAACCAGTATCGCGCGGACGTGACCGTCGGCGTCGGCATGATCAAGGCGCGTTTCGAGGCGCGTATCGGCTTGTCGGAGATCGATGCGCCGCGCCGCCTGCGACTCGCTGGCGCGGGGATCTCGCCGCTCGGCAGCGCGCGCGGCAGCGGTCTCGTCGAACTGACGCCGCAAGGCAGCGGCACGCGGCTCACGTACGACTACGAAGCGCAGGTGTCAGGCAAGGTCGCGGCGGTCGGCGGCCGCATGCTCGAAGGCGCGGCGAAGGTCGTGCTCAAGCAGTTGTTCGAATCGCTCGGACGGCAGGCAGCGGGCAAGCCCGCGCAAGCGCACGGATCCTGGATCGCAAGACTCCTCGCACGTTTCAGGAGACACACATGAAGCCCGCACCGTTCGATTACCTGCGCGCGATGACCGCGCAAGACGCGCTCGACGCGCTCGCGCAATACGGCGAAGACGCCCGCGTGCTGGCGGGCGGCCAGTCGCTGATGGCCGTGCTCAATATGCGGCTCGCGCAGCCGAAGGTGCTCGTCGATATCTCGCGCACCGGCGAACTCGATGCCGTGCGCGTGGACAAGCAGGCGGGGCATCTCGTCGTGAACGCCGCGGCGACGCAAGGCAGCGTCGAATGGCGCAGCACGCTCACCGACGAAGCGCCGCTGCTCGCGATGGCCTTCCCGCATATCTCGCACTTTCAGATTCGCAATCGCGGAACCGTGTGCGGATCGATCGCGCATGCGGACCCGAGCGCCGAGTTGCCGCTCGTGCTTTCGGCGCTCGGCGGCGACGTGATGCTGCGCTCGCGAAAGAGGCGCCGCACGCTCGCCGCGCAGGACTTCTTTCAGGGAATGCTGATGACCGCGCGCGAGCCCGACGAACTCGTCGAAGCGGTGCGCTTCCCGCTGCGCAAGGCAGGCGAGCGCTACGCGTTCGCGGAATTTTCCGCGCGACACGGCGATTTCGCGATCGTCGCGTGCGCGGCCGTGGTCACCGACGAGTCGATCCGTATTGCAGTCGGCGGCGTCGCGGACCGGCCGGTGACGGAACAATGGCCGCGTCTGCAGGGCGACGACCTGCGCGGCGCACTGAACGATTTGAGCTGGAAACTGAACGCGCAGGACGATGCACACATCAGCGCGAAATATCGCCGGAATCTGGTCCGGCAACTCGGATGGCGCGTGATCGAGGAGGCAAAGTGAGCAAGATGTCGGACACCATCATGCGGCACGGCAAAGCGCAGCGCATCGCGCTGACGCTGAACGGCCGCGAACGAAGCGGCTATTGCGAGCCGCGCGAACTGCTGTCGGACTTCATCCGGCACGAACTCGGCGCGACCGGCACGCACGTCGGCTGCGAACACGGCGTGTGCGGCGCCTGTACCGTGCAGGTCGATGGCGTCGCGGCGCGCTCGTGCCTGATGCTCGCGGTGCAGGCCGATGGGCGGCAGATCGATACCGTCGAAGGCCTGGCGCCCGATCAGACGCTTGGCGATCTGCAGCAGGCGTTCCAGCGGCATCATGCGCTGCAATGCGGCTTCTGCACGGCGGGCATTCTGATGTCGTGCGCGGATTATCTGCGGCGCGTGCCGGATCCGTCCGAAGAGCAAGTGCGCGAGATGCTCTCCGGTCATATCTGCCGCTGTACGGGCTACACGCCCATCGTGGCCGCGGTGCTCGACGTGGCCGCGCGCCGCCGGGCCGAGGCAAGCATGAAGGAGGTCGAACATGCTTGATCTCGGACGCACCTTCCTGCAAAGCGTCGAGCGCAGTCCGAACGCGCTCGCGCTCGTCGATGGCGATGTCCAACTGACGTACGCGCAGTGGCATCGCATGATCCTGAATGTCGCCGATGGCCTGTGCGAACTCGGCCTGCAACGCGGCGACCGGCTGCTCGTCGTGCTGCAAAACCGCTGGGAAATGGCGACGCTGCATTGGGCCGGACAGTTTGCGGGCATCGTGATCGTGCCGCTCAACTGGCGCGCGAAGCCGGATGAAGTCGACTACTGCGTGACCGACGCGGGGGCGAAGGCGATCGTGTACGAACCCGTCAGTGCCGACTCCGTCGCGCAGAGCGCCGCTGCGCAAAACGTGCCGCGCATCGGACTCGACGACGCGCCCGGCCGCACCATCCCCTTCGATGCGCTCATCGTCGAACGAACGCGCAGCGGCGACGTGACCGACACGACGCACGCCACCGCCGACGACATCTCGCTGATCCTTTACACGTCCGGCACGACGGGCAAAGGCAAGGGCGTGCCGCGCCGGCATCGGCATGAGCGCGCGGGGGCGCTCGCGCACGTCGCGCAGAACCTGTACAGGCGCGGCGAACGGACGCTCGGCGTGATGCCGCTCTATCACACGATGGGCGTGCGCTCGCTGCTCGCGATGGCGCTCGTCGATGGCCTTTTCGTCTGCGTGCGGCGCTGGAACGCGAAGCTCGCGCTCGAATGCATCTCGAAGCACGCGCTCACCTGCCTCTATCTCGTGCCGACGCTCTATCACGATCTGCTCGCCGACAGCGCGTTCGCGAGCACGGACACGTCGTCGGTCAGAAAGCTCGGTTTCGCGGGTGCACCGATGAACGACGGCCTGCTCAAGCGCCTCTCGGCCGCGTTCGAGCCGGAGCTCTTCGTCAATCACTACGGCTCGTCCGAGGTCTACACGTTCAGCATCGACCAGGACGCGACAAAGAAGCCCGGCAGCGCGGGCCGCGCGGGCATCAATACGCGGCTGCGCGTCGTGAAGCTCGATGCGCTCTCGCCCGATGAGATCGCCGATGTCGGCGAAGAAGGGCAGATCGTCGTGGACCTGCTCGGCGACGAAGCCTTCGAAGGCTACTGGAATCGCCCGGACGCGAATGCGAAGTGCTTGCGCGAGGGCTGGTACTTCACCGGGGACACGGGCTATCTCGACGGCGACGGCGATCTGTACGTGACGGGCCGCGTCGACGACATGATCATCAGCGGCGGAGAAAACATCTCGCCGGTGGATATCGAATCGGTGTTGTCGCTGCATCCCGCCGTCGATGAAGTCGCGGTCGCGGGTGTCAAGGACGAGCGCTGGGGCCAGCGCGTGGTTGCATTCATCAAGCGCCGCGAGTACGTCGATTCCGCTGCGCTCGATGCATGGTGCCGCCAGTCGGACCTCGTCAACTTCAAGCGCCCGCGCGACTACGTGTTCGTCGATGACATTCCGAAGTCGCCCGTCGGCAAGATTCTGCGCCGCAAGCTGCAAGCGGGCGAGTACACGCCCGATTCGAACGCGCAGGCCGCGCAACCTACAGCAACCACCAAGGAGTAACACAATGAGTGATCTCAACCATCGCGGCCAGACCCTGCTGCAAGACCTCGACGGCTTCTCGGTCGAAATCGACGCGCAGCGCGAGCGCGCGGACATCATCCTGCATCGGCCGCCGTTCAACGTCATTTCGATGCACGCACGCGACCAGTTGCGCGCCGTATTCGAAGCACTCGACGAAGACGAACGCGTGCGCGTGATCGTCGTGCGCGCGAAAGGCGAGCACTTTTCGAGCGGCGGTGACATCAAAGGCTTTCTGGAAGCCTCGCCGGAGCACGTATCGAAGCTCGCCTGGAACATCGCGGCGCCCGCGCGGTGCTCCAAACCGGTGATCGCGGCCAATCGCGGCTTCTGCTTCGGCGTGGGCTTCGAGTTGTCGCTGGCGTGCGATTTCCGCATCGTCACCGATACGACCTTCTATGCGCTGCCGGAGCAGAAGCTCGGCCAGATTCCCGGCTCGGGCGGCTCGGCGCGTTTGCAGTCGATGGTTGGCATCGGCCGCACGAAGGACATCGTGATGCGCTCGCGCCGCATTCCGGGCAAGCAGGCGTACGAGTGGGGCATCGCGGTCGAATGCGTCGCGGACGCCGAACTCGAATCGGCGACGGACGCGCTCGTCGACGAACTGCGCGCGTTCTCGCCGCTCGCGCAGCGCACTGCGAAGAAGCTGCTGAACGATACGGAAGACTCGCCGCTCTCGATCGCGATCGAACTTGAAGGGCATTGCTATAGCCGTCTGCGCGCGTCGGACGATTTCCGCGAAGGCGTCGAAGCGTTTCATGGCAAGCGCAAGCCGGTGTTTCGCGGCAGCTGATACCTGACACGCCGCACGGCGGACGGGACAAGAGGAGACAACGCGATGGATCGCTTCGACTACGTGATCGTAGGCGGCGGCTCGGCGGGATGCGTGCTTGCGCATCGACTGTCGGCGGAGCCGTCGGTGCGCGTCGCGCTGATCGAGGCGGGCGCCGACACGCCGCCGGGCGCGGTGCCCGCGGCGATTCTCGACAGCTATCCGATGCCCGTCTTCTGCGGCGACACGTACATCTGGCCCGATCTGAAAGCGAAAGCCACGCAGCACGCCGCGCCACGAGTCTACGAGCAGGGCCGCGTGATGGGCGGCGGGTCGAGCATCAACGTGCAGTCGGCCAATCGCGGCCTGCCGCGCGACTACGACGAATGGGCCGCGAACGGCGCCGAAGGCTGGTCGTGGCGCGACGTGCTGCCGTACTTTCGCAAGCTCGAACGCGACGTGGACTTTCCCGGCGGCGAATTGCACGGCAGCGACGGTCCCGTGCCGATCCGCCGCATCATGCCGAACGACTGGCCAGCGTTCTGTCATGCATTCGCGAAGGGTTTGCGCGCGAACGGCTTCGC
>DASRZO010000172.1:0-2340 GCA_035686405.1 Pseudomonadales bacterium
GCGGTGCGGTGCAGCTGTTGGGCGATCGGATCGGGCACGTAGTCGAGCCCACGCGCTTCGAGCGCGGATACGAAAACGGATCGCTGCTTGAACAGCGAGCCGACGATCATCGTCGCAGCGACGATCGCGAGCATGGCCGGCAGCAGGCTGTGGAGTGTGCCGGTCAACTCCACCACCGTGATCAAGGCGGCGAGCGGCGCTTGCAGGACGGCCGCCATCATCGCGCCCATCCCCACCATCACGTAGATCGCCGCGTCCGACGCCAGCTCCGGCGCGAGAGTGCTCTCCGCCTTGCCGAGTGCCGCACCGATGCACGCACCGATGACCAGAGTCGGCCCGATGATGCCGACCGGCACGCGCATCGCGTACGTCACCGCGCTGACGAACGACTTCGCCGCGACGATACCGATCAACGTGCCGAGCGCGATGTTGCCGGCGAGGGCTTGGTCGACGGTGTCGTAGCCGATGCCCATCACCTCGGGCACGAAAACGCAGACCGAACCGGTGGCGACGCCGGCGATTGCGATGCGCGTCCGCAAGGTCGCGACCGGCGCGCGAGACAAGCGCTCTATTGCCGCGAGAAACGCGCCGGCGATGCATCCGACCAGCAACCCTTCGAGCAATAGAAGGGGGTACTCGATCAGCGATTGGACCTGCATGTCGCCGCGGACGACGAACGCAGTGTGGTTGCCGAACACCGCTTGGCTCAGCAGCGTGGAGGTCACCGCCGCGAGTATCACCGGAATGAAACTCGCGATGGTGTATTCCATCATGATGACTTCCATCGCGAAGATGACCCCGGCCAGCGGCGTGTTGAACGAACCGGCGATGGCGGCCGCGGTGCCGCAGGCGACGAGCGTGCGGATGCTGTTGTTCGGCAGGTCGAGGAACTGGCCGAGCAGACTGCTCGATGCGGCGCCGAGATGGATCGCCGGCCCCTCGCGCCCCCCGGACTGACCCGTTAGCAACGCGAACGCGCCGCCGACGAACTGCACGATGGCGTTGCCGAGCGGCATGCGACCCTGGAATCCGTTCAGGCGTTCCATCACGTGGACAACGCCGACCGATTGGCGCTGCGGATCGAGGCGCTGCGTCCAAGCGCCGAGGATCAGGGCGCCGCCGACGACGAGACCGACTCGCACGAACGGCGCGAGGGCTTCGAAAGCTTCGCTATCGTGCCCCGGCAGCAGGGCCATCAACGGCAGCTGCACCGCGGCGCGGAACAACAGCATCACGATCCCGGTCGACAGACCCGCGAACACGCCGAGTATCGCCAGTTGCGGTACGGCGTCGGCGGACGCGAGACGGTGACGCAGATTTTCGAGGGAGATCAAGCGCCGCCCATTCGATTCGTCTGTCGCGTGCTCACTCTACAGGGCGGTGGTGTTGCCCGGCACGTGTCGCCCGGTCGTCGGTTCGGCGCGTGGTTGTACCGGCGTTGCCGCCCCTGAAAGACCCGACGACAACGCTTCATAGCCGGCCACCACGTCGAAGAGCTCTTCGTCGATGTTGCTCTGGCGCAGGCGGTGGAACGTCGTGTGCAGAGCCTGCAGCAACTCGTCGATGTTTTTGTCGGCACGCTCCATCGCCGACAGGCGGCTCGCGTTTTCGCTCGCGAGCGATTCTGCGCAAGCGCGGAACAGCGAAACGAAGACATACTCGCGCACCAGCGCGCGCAGTGTCGTCGTGCGGCTGCCGACCACCTCGGGCAAGTTTGCAGTCGGCCAAGCCAGCGCGATGATCGGGCGACGCCAATCTTCGTCGAGCGGCAGGAGGCGCTGTCCGACGGGTGCGTACGCCGAACCGAGCGTGCGCCGGTTGTACACCAGATGCAGATCGACGACGCCGAACTCGGGAAGCGGCTTCTCCGTCTCGACGAGGATGCGGCCTATCAACGGCGCGATCGTCTCGACCGAACCGGGCACGCGAAAGCGTCCCGTCACCGCCAAGCCGGCTTCCTGCAGGCGCGCGTGAACGCGTTCTCCAACGGCCCACACCGAGGGGCTTCCGGGCAATGCGGCGACGGTCCGCAACGCGTACTCGACGACGATCTCGTTGAATTGTCCGACCAAACCCTGATCGGATCCGAAAACGACGACCGCGCTCGCCTGACGGTGCCGTAAGGGCGCGCGCGGCATCGCCTCGGTGTCGCGCAGGCACGTCGCGAGGCCGAGCTCTACGGTTCGATAGTAGTCGGCCAGTGCCCGCACCGATCGTTCGTACTGCCCGATGCTGGAGGCGGCCAACGCCTTCATGGTCCGCACGACGGATTGCAGATCCGCCGCCCGGTCGATTTTGCGGCGCAGGCTCGCGGGTGTGTCGCTCATGCGTGTGACCCGC
>DASRZO010000173.1:0-5874 GCA_035686405.1 Pseudomonadales bacterium
CACAAGGAAGTATTGCCGGGCGCGGGTCCGGCGCGAGCCGCGGCGCTAGGGCAAAAGGCCGGCGCATTCGCCGGGCGAGAGGGGTAGGCTGCAGTTGCGCTCTGGAACATCGCGCGCGTTGGGCGGATGATCGAGGCGGGACTAGGGAGGGAAGATCGTGACGAATCACCATTCGCTGACGAAAGTGCTTTGCCTTGTCGCCGTGATGCAACTGTTGGCGACATGGCCCGCTCGTGGTGCCGCGGAAGAGGCCGCAAGCGCAGCGGGTACGACGCAATCAGCGGCGCAGTCTGCCTACAACAGCAAACTGATCTGCAAGTCGGAGCGCGTGATCGGTTCGAACATTCCGAAGCGCGTGTGTCGAACGCAGGCCCAGGTCGATGCGGAGCGCACCGCTGCGCAGGAGCAGATGAAGGACGTGAACTCGCAGATCGGACGCCAGACCGGCGCCGAGGGCGGTTGAATCTCCAGGCGAGCGCACGGCCGCGCTCGACAGCAAGGGCGGCCATCCACTACAGTTCGCGCACCCGTCTCTCGTCGTTGGAGGTGTCCAATGACCGCATACAACCCACGAGTGCTCGCCTGACTTAGACCGGGCGAATCCCTGTTCTCTTCGAACGCGACGCCGCGTCCAGCGCGTTGAGCGCTGCGCGTTCGTCGTCGCATGTCATGGACTCAACGACGGGTATTTTCATGTCTTCGAAAGACGATGATTTCATCGATCTGACGCGACCCAATTTCCTGCGCGGGTCGCTCGCGGCCGCCGAGCGGCAGGTGATCGAGCAGGAATTTTCGAGCTACGTCATCGAGGTCGTCCACAAGATCAACGACGGCAAAGAGGCGACGGTTTATCTGTGCCGTGCGCGAGCCGACGTGGTCGGCGTGGACCATCTCGCGGCGAAGATGTATCGAGCGCGCAAGTTCCGCGCGTTCGCGAGCGATTCGGCGTACGTCAACACCGATAAGATCCGCGATCGGCGCCTCGCGAAGGCGATGCGGCAACACTCGCGGCGCGGGCGTCTGATCGCACATCACCAGTGGATCGACCGCGAATGGCAGATGCTCGAGTTACTGCACGACGCCGGCGCGTCGGTGCCGCGTCCGGTCGCGCGCGGTCATGGCGGAATCCTGATGGAGTATCTCGGCGTCGGTCTCGAGCGCGCGCCGGCGCTCGCCGAGATTCGGCTCGCGCCGGGTGACATGCAGCGCGCCTTCGATTCGGTGGTGCGCGACATCGAGATTCTGCTCGCGTGCGGCGTCATCCACGGCGATCTGTCGGCGTACAACATCATGTATCTCGATGATCGGCCGCGACTGATCGATTTGCCACAAGCGATGCCGATCGACGATGCGCCGGATCCGTGGGCGCTGTTCTACCGCGACGTCGTGAACGTCGCGGAATACTTCGCCAAGCGGGGCGTCGCGGTCGATCCGCTCGATCTCGCGCTGCGCTTGTGGCGGCAGCGGTGAGTCAGCGCGGCTTGGTCGCGTTCGGTGACGCGTCGAGATCGACCCAACCGCCGACGAGCCCGGCGATGTAACCGCCGTCGACGACGATCTCGACGCCGTTGAGCCAACGGCACGCACCGATCGCCAGGAATTCGATCACCTCGGCGATGTCGTCGGGCGTGCCGTGGCGGCCGATCTGCGCCACGCCCCAGTCGTACATCGCGGCACCGATCAGTTCGCGGAACGCCGGGGTCAGCTGCGTCTGCGTTGCACCGGGATTCACGCAGTTGACGCGCACCTTGTGCGGCAGCGCAAACCCCGCGGCTCGATACGTGTACGCGGCGGCGCATTGCTTCGAGAACTTGTACGGGTTGTCGCGCCATAGCGGCCCGTTGCGTTCGAGCCACTCGATTCCGGCGGCGAAGTCGCGCGTGTCGAGCAAGCTCGCGACGACGTCCTCGCGCTTCTTCCAATCCCATCCCGCGGTGGAGGCGACGTTGACGACGGCGCCGCCCTCGCGGACGCGCGGCACCAACGACTCCGTCAGGTGGCGCAGGCCGAGGAAATTGATCGCGACGACCCCGACGGCCGGCTCCGGTCCGGCGATGCCGGCGACGTTGACGAGCGCGTCGAGGCGCTGCGGTAGACCGCCGATCGCGGCGTCGATTGCGTTGGGATCGCCGAGGTCGCAGCGGACGAATCGAACGCCGTCCGTTTTGGGATCGGCGACATCGAGGACGTGGATCTCGCAATCCGCCGCGCGCAGTCGCGCGACGGTCGCGGCCCCGATGCCGGTGGCGCCGCCGGTGAGTGCAACGACTTTGGCCATCGCGTTCGATCTCGTCGTCGGGATGGCGTGATGATCGCATTCCGGTGTTTCCTTCGTACACTGTCGCTCGGTGCTGCGGGCGGGGGCGAGGAGGGCGACATGGATCCGGCGGATCTGACGGCGGTCGAAGCGCGACGTTTGATCGGTGCGCGCGCGTTGTCGCCGGTCGATCTGGTCGAAGCGTGTATCGCGCGAATCGATCGCGTCGACGGCGCCGTCAACGCGATGGTGACTCGCGCCGACGAACGCGCCCGTACGGAGGCGCGTGCGGCGGAAGCCGCGGTGATGCGCGGCGATGCGCTCGGTCCGCTGCACGGGCTGCCGGTCGCGATCAAGGACATTCAAGACACGCAGGGCATTCGCACGACGTACGGCAGCGCGACGATGGAGCATCACGTGCCGGCGGCGGATTCCGGCATCGTCGCGCGGATCCGCCGCGCCGGCGGCATCGTCATCGGCAAAACCAATGTGCCGGAGTTCAGCATCGGCGCGAACACGGTGAACCGTCTGTTCGGCGCGACCGGCAATCCGTTCGACGTCGCGCGCACCTGCGGCGGCTCGTCGGGCGGCTCCGCAGTCGCGATCGCGACCGGAATGGCGCCGCTCGCGACCGGTTCCGACCACGGCGGCAGCCTGCGGATTCCGGCGTGTTACAGCGGCGTCGTCGGCTATCGCGCGACGCCCGGCGTCGTGCCGAACGAGCGGCGCGCGGTCACGCAGACGAACTACAGCGTGCAAGGGCCGATGGCGCGCACGGTCGCGGACGCAGCGCTGCTGTTGGCGGTCATCGCGGAACGCTCGAGCGCGACGCGGTGCGATCCGATGGCGTTTCCGCTCGACGCGCACGCGTTGGCCGAGCTGCCGCCGCTCGACCTCAGCCGGCTCCGCATCGCCGTGACGGCGGACCTCGGCGGCGTGTTGGTGTCGAAGTCGGTTCGAACGACGTTCGAAGACCGCGTCGCGCGCCTCGCCAAATTCGTTGGGCGCTGCGACCCGCATCCGATCGATCTGCGCGCGGCGCCGGACGTCGATTGGCACGTGCGGCAGGATCTGTTCGTCGCGCAATACGCGCGCGAAGCACCGAACTGGGACGCCGACTTCAATCCGAACGTGCGCGCGACGTACGAATCCGCGCTCGCGACGCCGATGGCCGACATCGCGCGCGCGCGCCGCACGCAGATGGAGCTCTATCAGGCATTCGCGGCGATCTACGACGACTATGACCTCGTCGTCTGCCCCGGCGTCGGCATTCCGCCGTTCGCTTGGACGCATTTGAATCCGCCCGACGTCGACGGGACGCCGGTGACGAACTACATGGCGTGGCTCGCGCTGACGGCGTCGATCACGGTCGTCGGCCATCCGGTGGTTGCGCTGCCGTGCGGCGTCGACGCGACGGGCATGCCGTTCGGGATGCAACTGATCGGCGCGATGTACGGCGACCGCGAGCTGTTGCGCGCGGCGCACGCGTTGGAGTCGGCATTTGCGGCGGACGCGATGCTCGCGCGCCCCCGGCCCGAAATCGAGCAGTTGGCCCGAACGACCTCACAATGCCGCTCGCTGGGCCGCACCGTGCAGCTCGGCGCCGGTCGCAAATGAACGCGGCGCGGCTAGGCGAGCGCGGCGTCGACGAAATCCAGCCGATCGTTGCCGAAGAACATCTCGGTGCCGACGAAGAACGTCGGCATGCCGAACGCACCGCGCGCGAGCGCTTCGTCGCAGTTGGCCTTCAGGCGCGCCTTGACGGTGTCGTCTTGGGTGGCTTTGAGAATGGCCGGCGCATCGAGACCGGCGTTCGCGAGCGTGCGGCCGAGCACCTCGTTGTCGCCGAGGTTCGCACCGTCGACCCACATCGCCCGCCACATCGCGGGGTGAAAACGCTCGAACACGCCGGTGTCCTGCGCGATCAACGCCGCGCGCATCAGCGTGATGCTGCGTACCGGAAACGCCGGGTTCGGTGCGAACGGCACGTGCAGGTGGTCGGCCCAGCGGCGCATGTCGGCGTTCATGTACTTCATCTTCGCCGGCACCGTCGGCGGCGCCTGGTTGCCGGACTCGACGATCAGTACGCCGAGAATCGCCGGTCGATAGACGATGCGGGCGCCGCGTCGCTGCGCGATGTCGGGCAAGCGGCAGTCGGCGAGGTACGAGAACGGGCTCGCGTAGTCGTAGAAGAACTCGACGGTCTTCGGCATCGGACAACCCTCGGAGCAATACACGTGGCGGATGATCGCAGGATGTGTGCGCGGCGAACACTGCGCGCGTTGCTGTTGATCGTCGTCGTCGGCTCGTTGCTCGGATGTTCGCGGAATCTCACTGCGCCGCCCAGCACCGATCGAGATCACGCCCAGCCGGGCGCGGTCGCGTCGATCGAAGCGGTCGGTGGGTATCCCGCGTGGATTTTGCGCGGATTGATCTGGTGGCGCGGCCTCGGCGACCGCTTCCCCGTCGACTGCGGCATCGCCCTCTACCGTGTCGAGTATTGGACGACCGGCGTCGACGGCGCACCGACGCGAGCGTCTGGATTACTCGCGTGGCCGAATGGTGTTCGCCCGCGCGGAGTCGTTAGCTTCCAACACGGCACGGAGACGGATCGAGCGTCGTCGCCGTCGAAGCCGGACCCGTCGAACGGCGTACTCGCGGCCGCGGCATTTGCGGCGCGCGGCTACGTGTTGGTGGCGCCCGACTATCTCGGCCTCGGTACCGTTGCGGGCTTGCATCCGTATCTGAATGCGGCGACCGAAGCGAGCGCGGTCGTCGACCTGCTGCGTGCGGTTCGGACGATCGTCGTCGCCAACGGTGAGGCGTGGCCGGCGCGCACGATGCTGATCGGGTTCTCGCAGGGCGGCCATGCGACGCTCGCGGCGCAGCGCGCGCTCGAAGCGGCGCCGATCGACGGCATTGCCGTCGGCGCATCGGCGTCGATTGCGGGACCGTTCGACTTGGCTGCGATGTCGTTCCCGTTCGCGCTAGACGGTGCGTCGACCGCCGCGAGCACCTACCTCGGGTACCTGTTGACCGCGTACGCGAGCGTCTATCGCGAGCCGCTCGGTTCGGCGCTGCGCGAACCGTTCGCGACGAGCGTTCCGGTGCTGTTCGACGGCGCCCACGACGACGCCGTCGTGGGCGCCGCGCTGCCGCGGCAGCCGCGCGCCATGTTTCGCGAGGACTTCTTGGCGAGCTACGCGGGCGGGGCGCCCAATTGGCTGCGCGAGCGTTTGCTCGAGAACAGCCTTTTCGATTGGACTCCGCGCGCGCCGATTCGCCTGTACTACGGTTCGCGCGATGTCGATGTGTCGCCGCGTGAAGCGATCGTCGAAGCCGATCGACTGACTCAGCGCGGCGGCAACGTCACCGCGATCGACGTCGGCGCGTACGACCACAACGAATCGATTCTGGCTGCGGTGCCGAGCGTCGTTGCGTGGTTCGACGCGATGGCGGCCGCGCCGCAATGAAAACGTTGGCGTTCGTCGCGTCGGCATGCGTGTTCGTCGTGTCGCTCGAGGCGAGCGCGGACGCGAACTACAGCGGCCGCGGCGTAGCGAAAGACCTCGTGCGCGCGTACGTGTGGAAGTCGCTCGCGCTCGACGGCGCGTTGA
>DASRZO010000174.1:0-7251 GCA_035686405.1 Pseudomonadales bacterium
CGCACCTTTGCGATTTCGTTGTACGCCCAGACGAAGCTCTCTTCGGGCAACGGCGAACCGGTCGACAAGATCGAACGCAGCGACGTCAGATCGTGTTCGCGGCGCGGACTGTAGCCGTTCTTCGCGAGATTCGACAGAAACCCTGGACTGATGCCGAGGTGATCGACGCGTTCTTCGGCGACGTAGCGCAGCAGGACGCCGAGATCGGGATGAAACGGCGAACCGTCGTACAGACAGATCGTCGTGCCGGTCGCGAGCGCGCTGACGAGCCAGTTCCACATCATCCAGCCGCACGTCGTGAAGAACAGCAGGCGCTGGTCGCGCGCGAGATCGCAGTGCAGCAGATGTTCCTTGCGGTGCTGCAGCAGCGTGCCGCCGATGCCGTGCACGATGCATTTCGGCACGCCGGTGGTGCCGGACGAGAAAAGGATGTACAGCGGCGCCTCGAACGGCAGCCGAACGAAATCGCGCACCGGCGCGGTGTGGACCAACATCTCGTCGAAGGCGCGCACGGTCTGCGGCAGATCACTCGCTGCGGCGTTGCGAATCGCGATCGTCGCGCGAACGCTCGGCAGTCGCGCGGCGACCTCGGTCAAGCGTTCGCGGCAATCGAACCACTTGCCGCCGTACGAATAGCCGTCGCAGCCGACGAGTACCACCGGATCGATCTGACCGAAGCGATCGATGATGGCGGACGCGCCGAAATCGGCGGAACACGAACTCCACACGCCGCCGAGCGTCGTCGTCGCCAGCATCGCGATCACGGTTTCGATCCGGTTCGGTACGACCGCGGCAACGCGGTCGCCGGGACTGACGCCGAGGTCGCGCAGGTGCGCGGCGACCGCGGTGACGCGTTCGCGCAGTTGTGCGAACGTCAGCGCGTCGCGGAGACCGGTCTCGTCGCGATACACGATCGCGGTCGCGGCGTCGGTGCGCTGCAGTAGGTTCTCCGCGAAATTGACGCGCGCGCTCGGGAACCAATGCGCGCCCGGCATCTTGTCGAGATCGCGCACGACCACGTCACCGGGTTCGCCGACGACGCCGGCGAAATCCCACAGTGCGCGCCAGAACCGATCCGGTGAGCGCACCGACCACGCGTGCAACGCGGCGTAGTCGGGATGCGCCGTCGTCTTGCGGAAACGATCGAGTTGCGAGCGCGCGACGTCGTCCGGCGTCGGCGACCAGAGAGGGCCGGAACTCACCACTTCTCTTGCGACGTGCGAACGTCGACCTCGAACGACCACGCGGCGCGCGGTTGTTTATAGAGGTACTGGAATGCGTCGACGATGCCCTCGAGATTGATCAGCCCTTCTTCGCCCAAGCGGGCCGCGTATTCCGGAAAGCCGCGGACGATCTTGTCGCCGCCGATCGGACCGTCGATGACCACGTGGCCCACGTGGATGAACTCGGGACCGTATTCCTTCGCCATCGCTTGCGCGAGATTGCGCAACGCGCCCTTCGCCGAGTTGAACGCACCGAAGTTCGCACGGCCGCGCAGCGACGCGCTCGCGCCCGTGAAGAGCAACGTGCCGCGCTTGTTCGGTAGCATGCGGCGGACGGCTTCGCGGCCGAACAGAAATCCGCCGAAGCAACCGACGCGCCACGCGCGTTCGAAATAGGCGGCGTCCATGTCGGCGATCTTGCCCGGCGTGTTGTTGCCGGCGTTGTAGATCGCGAGGTCGAGCGCACCCGCCGCCGTCGCGCGCTCGAACAGCGCGACGACGCCGCGCTCGTCGGTCGCATCGGTGACGACGGCCGTTGCGACGCCGCCGTTCGTCGTGATCGAGTGGACGACGCGATCGAGATCGGCTTGCGTCCTGCCTGCCACGAACACGTGCAGGCCGAGGCTCGCGAAGCGCTGCGACAACCGTGCGCCCAAGCCGGCCTCGGGGCCGACGCCGATGACAATCGCCGTCTTTTCGCTCATGTCGGAATCACACCACGCGATGCAGCAATGGTTGCGCGTTTGCCAAGCGATCGCAATTTGCGACGGCGACGTCGAGGCTGCGCAGCAACGTCTCGCGCGTCAGCCACGCGATGTGCGGCGTGACGACGACGTCGTCGCGCGCGAGCAGCGGATTCGACGGCGCGATCGGTTCGTCGCCGAAGACGTCGAGCCCGGCCGCCGACACTCGACCGGAATCGAGCGCCGCGATCAACGCGCGTTCGTCGACCAACGCACCGCGCGCCGTGTTGATCAGCACGGCGCCGGGTTTCATCCGCGCGAAGCGCGTCGCGTCGAGCAGACGGCGCGTCGCATCGGTGAGCGGAACGTGCAGCGAAACGATGTCGGCGCGCTCCAGCAGTTCGTCGAGCGCGACCGCGGCATACGGCAGGTGCGGCTTCGCCGTGCGTGCGGTGTAGAGAACCCTCGCGCCCATCGCGATCAATGTCGGCGCCAACAGTTGCGGTATGCCGCCCATGCCGACGAAGCCGACGGTGCGACCGCCGATCTCGCCGAGCCGATCCTGCCGCTCTGCCGCCCACGTCCAGCCGTCGCCGCGGCGCGTGTCGCCGTCGAAGCGACGGATCTGCCGCAACGCCGCGAGCATCAGGCCGAGCGTGTGCTCGGCGACGGCGCGGCTGTTGGTGCCCGGCATGTTGCAGACTGCGATGCCGCGCGCTTTAGCACGCTCGAGATCGATCGTGTTCACGCCGACGCCGATCTTCTGCACGAGGCGCAGGTTCGGCGCCGTGTCGATCACGCGCGCGTCGACCGGCCGCAAGCAGTGCCACAGAACGTCGGCTTCACGCAAAAGGTCGAACAACCGCGCGTCGTCGGACTCGGGACACACGGCGACGTCGAGGCCGCGCGATGCGAGTTCGTGCAACGTACGTTCGAATTCGGGTCCGGTCGCGTAGTTGTAGATCACCTTCACGCGGGTGACCTACTTCGGGAATACCTTGCGGAACCCGTCGATGTCGACGCGTTCGAATAGACCGGCTTTGCGATACGGATCGGCGGCGCTGAAGCGCTGCACCTGCGCGAGGTCGTTGGCCTCGACGACGAACAGCGAACCCTTCATGCCGCCGCTCGCGTCGAGCAGCGGCCCGGCGATGACGATCTCGATCGGCTTCGTCTCCAAGTACGCCAAGTGCGCGGCGCGGGTCGCCATGCGCAGCTCGAGCGCGTTCGGTTTGTCGACGCAGTAAATGACGAATTGCATGGGTGTTTCCTCGAACGCGGATGGGTGACGTTACGGGAGACGCCGGCCGGAGTCACGCGCCCCGGCTGGCCGGCGCGAACGGTCGGATCGCGCCGCCGCCGCGCAGTTGCTCGGCGATGCGGATGCCTTCGTTCCATTTCGCCGTACGTTCGCCGCGCGTGATCGATCCGACCTTCAGCATCGGCGCGCGCCAACCCACCGCGAGGTGCACGATCGTCGCGTCTTCGGTCTCGCCGGAGCGCGCCGACACGATCGGCATGACGTTCGCGGCGACGCACGCCTCGAGCGCGGCGCGCGCTTCGCTGACGGTGCCGGCCTGGTTCGGTTTGATCAGCGCGGCGTCGATGAGTCCGTCGCGCGCCGCATCGCGAATGCGCGTCGCGTCGGTCACGACGAGGTCATCGCCGACGATCCCGCACCGGCCTCGCACCCGCGCGCGGAATGCGGCGTAGTGGGCGCGATCGGTCTCTGCGCACGGATCTTCGATCAGGCGAATGGCGAACTTGTCGCGCCAGCCGGCCAGGCGTTCGACCCATTGGTCGGGATGCAGGTCGGCCGAGTCGGCGCGCAAGCGATAGCGATCCCCTCGAAAGAACTGGTTGGCGGCGACGTCGAGCGAGATCGCGACGTCGTCGGCCGGCCGAAGCCCGGCGCCTTCGATCGCGCGCACGAGCAACTCGAGCGCCGCTTCGTTGTTCGCGACGTCGGGCCAAAACCCGCCTTCGTCGGCGACGCCGTGCAGTTGCGCCGCGGTGCGGAAGATGGCGCCAGCCGACGTGTAGACACGAGCACACCAATCGAGCGCAGTCGCCCAGTCCTGTGCGCCGACCGGCAGCACCATGAAGTCCTGCAAATCGACCCGACCGTGTGCGTGCGCGCCGCCGCCGACGATCTGAATCTCCGGCAGCGGCATTGCAAGGTCGTCGGTGCCGGCGAGATACCGCCACAACGGCGCGCCGTCGACTTCTGCGGCGAGCCGCAGTACCGCGAACGACGAAGCGATCAAGGTGTTGCCGCCAAGTCGGCCGCGGTCCGGCGTGCCGTCGAGCGCGATCAGCACTCGATCGACGTGCGCTTGCTCGCGGCAATCGGCGCCGATCAGCGCGGGCGCGACTTCGGCGGCGAAGCGGGCGAGCGCGGTGCGAACGCCGCGGCCGTCGGGGTCGCGCAATTCGCGCGCTTCGTGCGCACCGGTCGACGCGCCGGCCGGTGCGATGCCGCGGCCGATCGCACGACCGGATCGCACCTCGACCTCGATGGTCGGGCGGCCGCGCGAATCGTAGATCGCGCGCGCGGTCGCCGACTCGATTCGGCTCAAGGAAAAAACGCCTGACGCCAGTCGACGACGAGTTCGCGGAACGTCGCCGGCGGCTGCTCGAGCAGGCGCAGCGCGGTGTTGCGCACCCGGGTCTGCACCTGGTCTTTCAGGTATTCGACCTTCGATTTGCCGTCGACGCGCGCGAGCACCAACGCCGGCACCAACAGAATCAGACGGTCGCTGACGGGCTCCGGCGCGGCCGGCTCGTACGCGGCGACGAGGCGGTTGACGGTCTCGTAGAACCAGTCGCGGAAGCGCGACATGTGCGCCGACTTCAGCAGCAGGTGCGCGCACAGGAACGCAACGTCGAATGCGGGATCCGCCCAACACGCGCATTCGGCGTCGAGCAGCACCGGTGGGCGCGAAATGTGGATCAACACGTTCTTCGGGCTGACGTCGCCGTGGATCAGCGCGGTGCGATGCGTCTGCATCAGCTCGACCGCTGCCTGCAGCCGATGCTCCACGAACGCGTTGTCGCGCATCGCGGCGACGAAGAACGGCTCGAGCCGCAGCGCGGTCAAGAGATCCATGTTGTCGAACTTGAGTGCGAGTTCCGCGCGCTGCACGCTCGCGGAATGCAGCTTCGCGAGCAATTCGCCGAGCTCGGTGCCGACGGCGGGGCGCACGAGCCCTTGCAGCAGCTGCGTCTTCCAATTCGTCCACCGCGATGGGTCGAACCACGAGAGCACCGCGACGTGCGCTTCGGAGTCGGCGGCGATCACCGCGGGAACTTGGCGCGGCACGACGGTCGAGGCGAAGCGCAGCCAACGGACTTCTTCCTCGGTGCGACGCACCGGCGCGAGCCACTCGTCCGCGACCGCGAGCCGCGGCAGCGCGCGTTTCACGCAATACGTCTTGTCGCCGACGTCCATGCGCCAGAGCTCCGACGACACGCCGGCGACGATCGGCGTGAACGTCGCGTTGTCGACGCCGAGCAAGCGCTCGACCGTTCGCGCGAGATCGGCGTCGATGCGCCGCTCCGCCGCTGCCGAATCGGTGACGGCCATCGCCGATCAGCGCGCGAAGGCGGCCTTGAGGCTCGCGACCGCTTTGTCCGCCGCGGGCTTCACGGCGGAGAGTTGCCGGCTCATCGCGAGGAAATCGTGGATCAATCCGTCGAAGCAGACGTAGTCGACCGGTACGCCGGCGGCCTTCAGCTTCTTCGAATACGCTTCGCCTTCGTCGCGCAGCGGATCGAACTCGGCGGTCATCACCAGCGCCGGCGGCAGCTGCGCGAAGTTCTTCGCGTTCAGCGGGGTCGCCAACGGATTCGCGCGGTCGCGCGCGTTCGGCGCGTACGTGCTCCAGAACCAGTCCATCGTCGCACGCGTCAACAGGTAGCCTTCGGCGTTGCTGCGGTACGAGCCGGTGTCGAGGTTCGCGTCGGTGACCGGATACGCGAGCAGTTGGAAGCACAGCGCCGGGCCGCCGCGATCGCGCGCGAGGTGGCTGACGACGGCGGCGAGGTTGCCGCCTGCGCTTTCGCCGCCGACAGCGATGCGCCTTGCGTCGCCGCCGATCGCCTGCGCGTTGGCGGCGACCCATTTGGTCGCGGCGTAGCAATCATCCACGGCCGCCGGAAAGCGATGCTCGGGCGCAAGCCGATAGTCGACTGCGACGACGATGCAGCCGACGCGATCGCACAATTCTCGCGAGATCGCGTCGGCCGTCTCGAGGTCGCCGATCACCCAACCGCCGCCGTGGAAATTGACGAAGATCGGGAACGGTCCTTGGCCGGCCGGCGTGAAGATTCGCAGCGGAATGGCGCCGGCGGGGCCGTCGATCGAACGGTCGTCGACGCGACCGACCGCGAGGTCCGGCGCTGCCGGCCGCATCATCCGATACATCGCGCGCGCGTCCGCGACCGGCATGTCCGACAGCGCGGGTCCGGGTGTCGCGGCCAACTGTTTGAGCACGGCGTCGTCTTCGGGATGCAGTGGCATGACGACATCTCTCGATGAAGCGGCCGACAGCTTAACTCAAGACGGCGCATCTTCCGCGTCGCGTGCGGGTCGGTAGCGTCGCGTCGCGAGTATCGAGTTCACAGCGTCGTGTTCGAACCGCGAACGGCCGCGCGGGCCGCGTTTTTTCGGCGCGGTCTGCGCCTTCGACTACCGTTCCCATTCCCGAGTACCATGCCTCATCCATTTCACGTCAGGAGCAGACGATCGTGATTTCGTCCCGACATCTCATGAATTCCGAAGAGGCCGTCGAAGCGGCGAAGCAACAGTTCAACTTCCTCGAGAACACCTTGCTGAAGCACCGCACGTTGACGATCTTCGGCGAGATCAACAAAGAGGTCGCTCAGCGCACGGCGGAGAAACTGTTGGCGCTCTCGTTCGAAGGCGACGCGCCGATCACGATCTTCATCGGCTCGCCGGGCGGCCACGTCGAATCCGGCGACACGATTTACGACATCATCCGGTTCATCAAGCCGGTGGTACGCACCGTCGGCACCGGTTGGGTCGGCTCGATCGCCACGCACATCTATCTGGCGCCGGCGAAGGAGAACCGCTACGCGTTGCCGAACACGCGGTTCCTCATTCACCAACCGTCCGGCGGTTTCGGCGGCGATGCGACCGACATCGCGATTCAGGCGCGCGAAATCATCAAGACCCGCGAGCGCATCAATCAGACGATCGCGCAGCAGACCGGCCAGCCGCTCGAGCGCGTCGCGGCGGACACCGACCGCGACCACTGGATGAGCCCGGAAGAGTCGGTCGAGTACGGTCTCGTCGGCAAGATCATCAAGTCGGCCGCCGAACT
>DASRZO010000175.1:0-8601 GCA_035686405.1 Pseudomonadales bacterium
CGCCGCCAACCGCGTGCGAATCCAGCGCGGAATTTCGGCGCCGCAGTTGTCGGAGAAGCGCACGAGGTTCGCATAGCTGGTGATCGGCATGATGCCGGGCACGATCGGCACGTCGACGTTCGCGCGAGCGACGAAATCGAAGTACGCGTCCGGGTTGTAGAAGTACTGTGTGATCGCGCCGTTGGCGCCGGCGGCGACCTTGCGGCGGAAGTGTTCGATGTCTTCCTGCGGTGACGGCGCGTCGGGGTGCATTTCCGGATACGCCGCCACCTCTATTTCGAAGTCGGCGTCGATGTGCGCGCGCAAGAGCGCGACGAGATGCGCCGCGTAACTGACGTGGCGCGTGCTGCCGAAGCCCGACGGAATGTCGCCGCGCAACGCGACCATTCGCTTCACGCCGATGCCGAGGTAGCGATCGACCAACGCTTCGATGGCGCGCTTGTCGTCGCTGCCCATCGATAGATGCGGAGCGACGGCATAGCCGGCGGAGGTGAGCGCGTCGACGGCTTCGAACGTGCGATCGCGGGTCGAACCGCCCGCGCCGTAGGTGACGGAATAGAAGACCGGCCGGTTCGCATCGAGCGCCGCCGCAGTTTCGAGCAGTAGCGTCTGCCCCTTGTCCGTCTTCGGCGGAAAGAACTCGAAGCTGAGCCGGAACCGCCGCGCCGTCGTCATGATCAGGCGGCGCGCGCCGCCTCGGCGAGCGCGGCGGCTTTGTCGGTGCGCTCCCAGGTGAACTGCGATTCGGTCCGGCCGAAGTGACCGTACGACGCCGTCTTGCGGTAGATCGGTTGCTTCAGATTCAGCATGCGGATCAAACCGCGCGGGCGCAGGTCGAAGTGCGCGCGGATCAGCTTCATGACTTGCTCGTCGGAGAGCTTGCTCGTGCCGAACGTGTTCACGCTGATCGACGTCGGTTCCGCGACGCCGATTGCGTAGCTCACTTGGATTTCGCAGCGCTCGGCGATACCGGCGGCGACGATGTTCTTCGCGACGTAGCGCGCGGCGTACGCCGCGGAGCGATCGACCTTCGACGGATCCTTGCCGGAGAATGCGCCGCCGCCGTGGCGCGCCATGCCGCCGTACGTGTCGACGATGATCTTGCGCCCGGTCAGGCCGCAGTCGCCGACCGGTCCGCCGATCACGAATTTGCCGGTGGGGTTGATGAAGATCTTCGTGCTCTTCGATAGCCAGTTGCCGGGCAGCGTCGGCTTGATGATCTCTTCGCGCACCGCTTCGTGCAGATCGGCTTGCGTGATGTCCGGATCGTGTTGCGTCGACAGCACCACCGCGTCGATGCCGAGCGGCCGGCCGTCTTCGCCGTAGCGGAACGTCAACTGGCTCTTCGCGTCGGGGCGCAGGAACTTGCATTTGCCGTTACGGCGCACTTCGGCTTGCTTCTGCACGAGCCGATGCGCGTACGTGATCGGCGCCGGCATGAAGACGTCGGTCTCGTTCGTCGCGTAGCCGAACATCAAGCCTTGGTCGCCGGCGCCTTGTTCGTGATCGCCGGTTTCGTCGACGCCCATCGCGATGTCGGCCGACTGTTGGCCGAGCGCATTCACCACCGTGCAATCGTCGGGATTGAAGCCGCACGCGAGGTCGTCGTAGCCGATGTCCTTGATGACTTGGCGCACGAGCCTGTCGACGTGCACGTTCGCCCTCGAGCGAATCTCGCCGGCGATCACGACGATGCCGGTCTTGATCAGCGTCTCGCACGCGACCCGCGACTCCGGGTCCTGCTCGAGCATCGCATCGAGTACCGCGTCGGAGATCTGGTCGGCCATTTTGTCCGGATGGCCTTCGCCGACCGACTCGGACGTAAATACGCTGTAATCGCCCATGAGGTTTCCCGTGCTGGAAAGGCTTGCGATTCTAAGGGCTTGGCGGTCGCGGTGTGTAAAAAATTGCGTCGCAAAATTGCGTTGGTTCGGTGAAGTCACGACAATAGCGGCCCTTTCCGGACCACCTTCACACCCTCACGCATGCCGTCTCGAACTGAACGAGCCAATGCCATTCGCGCTTTGGCGATGGACGCGGTCCAACAAGCGACGTGCGGCCACCCGGGCGCGCCGATGGGACTCGCGGACGTCGGCGAAGTCTTCTGGCGCGAAGTACTGAAGCACAACCCGAACAACCCGCAGTGGTTCGATCGCGACCGCTTCGTGCTGTCGAACGGCCACGCGTCGATGCTGCTCTACTCGATGCTGCATCTGTCGGGCTACGCGGTGTCGATCGACGACATCAAACGCTTCCGCCAACTGCACTCGAAGACGGCCGGGCATCCCGAATACGGTGAATGTCCCGGCGTCGAAACGACCACCGGTCCGCTCGGACAAGGCTTCGCGAACGCGGTCGGCTTCGCGATCGCCGAACGCGAGCTCGCGCGCACGTTCAATCGCGACGGCTTCGAGGTGGTCGACCACCGCACGTGGGTGATCGTCGGCGACGGCTGTCTGATGGAAGGCATCTCGCACGAAGCGGCGTCGCTCGCCGGTACGCTCGGGCTTTCGAAGCTCGTGTGCATCTACGACGACAACGGCATCTCGATCGACGGCAAGGTCGATGCGTGGTTCAGCGAAGACGTCGGCGCGCGCTTCGAGGCGTACGGTTGGCACGTGATCCGCAACGTCGACGGCCATGATCCGGCCGCGGTCGCGCGGGCGCTCGCCGCCGCGCGCGAACAGAACAAACCGACGTTGATCCGCTGCCGCACCGTGATCGGTTTCGGTGCGCCGCACAAACAAGGTACGGCGGATGCGCACGGCGCCGCGCTCGGCGCCGACGAGGTGAGCCTCGCGCGCCGCACGCTGAACTGGAGCTACGCGCCGTTCGAAATTCCGGACGCGATCTACCGCGAGTGGGATTGTCGCGCCGCCGGTGCGCAGCGCGAACGCGCGTGGAACGAATTGATGGACCGTTATCGCGTCGCGCATCCGGCCGCCGCGCGCGAACTCGACCGGCGCATCGCCGGCCGATTGCCGGACGGCTGGAGCGACGCGCTCGACGCGCTCGCGCGCAGCGCGCACGAGAAGCCCGAAGATCTCGAGACGCGTAAATCGTCGCAGCGTTGCCTCGACGCGCTCGGCGGCAAAGTACCCGAGCTGATCGGCGGTTCCGCCGATCTGACGGGCTCGAACAACACGCGTTGGAAAGGCGCGAAAGATCTGACGGCCGAAGCGTGCGGCGATTACGTCAGCTACGGCGTGCGCGAATTCGCGATGACGGCGATCACGAACGGCCTCGCGCTGCACGGCGGCTTCATCCCGTTCTCCGGCACGTTCCTGATCTTCATGGAGTACGCGCGCAACGCGGTGCGGCTCGCGTCGCTGATGAAAGTGCGCAACATCCTCGTATACACGCACGATTCGGTCGCGCTCGGCGAGGACGGTCCGACGCACCAGCCGATCGAACAACTCGCGAACTTGCGCGCGACGCCGAATCTGTCGACGTGGCGACCGTGCGATACGGCCGAGACGGCGGTCGCGTGGCACGCGGCGATCGCGCGGAAGGACGGGCCGACGGCGCTCGTGCTGACGCGCCAGAAGACGAAAGCGCAAACGCGCAGCGAAACCGCGTTCGTATCGATCGCGCGCGGCGGCTACGTGCTCGTGCCGGAAACCGGCGCGCTACGCGCGATCGTCATCGCGACCGGTTCCGAAGTCGCGCTCGCGGTCGGCGCCGCGCAGAAGCTCGCCAACGACGGCATCGGGGTGCGCGTCGTGTCGATGCCGAGCGTCGACGTGTTCCTCGCGCAGGACGACGCGTATCGCGAGTCGGTCTTGCCCCGTTCGGTGCGCGCGCGGGTCGCCGTCGAGGCGGGTCACACGAGTTCGTGGTATCGCTTCGTCGGCATCGACGGCGCGGTGGTCGGTATCGATCGCTTCGGCTTGTCGGCGCCCGGTCCGCAGGCGATGGCAGAACTCGGCGTCACGGTCGACAACGTGGTTGCCGCAGTGCGCGGCGTCGTGAAGGCGGCATCCGCATGAGCGTCATTGCGATGACCGACGTGCCGCTCGAAGGCAAGCGCGTATTGATTCGTGAAGATCTGAACGTGCCGGTGAAGAACGGCGTCGTGACGAGCGACGCCCGCATCGTGGCGGCCGTGCCGTCGCTCGAACGCGCGCTCGCGGCCGGCGCCGCGGTGCTGGTCGTTTCGCACTTGGGCCGGCCGACCGAAGGCAAAGACGCGACGAGCGAGCCGGACTCGAGCCTCGCACCGGTCGCAAGACGCCTAACGGAATTGCTGAAGCGCGACGTGCCGCTCGTCGCGAATTGGATCGACGGCGTCGACGTGAAACCGGGCGAGATCAAGCTGCTCGAGAACGTCCGCTGGCTGAAGGGCGAGGGCAAGGACGACGACGCGCTCGCGCGAAAGATGGCGCAACTCTGCGACGTCTACGTGATGGACGCGTTCGGTACCGCGCACCGCGCGCAAGTCTCGACACACGGCATCGCGAAGTACGCGAGGGTCGCGTGCGCGGGACCCTTGCTCGCAGCGGAACTCGACGCTCTTGGCAAAGCGCTCGCGCATCCCAAGCGGCCGATGTATGCGGTCGTCGGCGGCTCGAAGGTGTCGACGAAACTCGAAGTGCTCGATCGGCTCGCCGAGATCGCCGACGCGATCATCGTCGGCGGCGGCATCGCGAATACGTTCATCGCGGCGCAGGGCTACTCGGTCGGCAAGTCGCTGTACGAAGCCGATCTCGTCGACGCTGCGAAGCGCATCGCGAAGAAAGTCGACGTGCCGTTGCCGGTCGACGTGATGACGGCGCCGAAGTTCGACGAGACGGCGCCGGCGACGTTGCGGCTGATCGACGAAGTCGGACCCGACGAGATGATCCTCGACATCGGCCCCGAAACCGCGCGGCAGTTTGCGGCGCGCCTCGGCACCGCCGGTACGATCCTGTGGAACGGTCCGGTCGGCGTGTTCGAGTTCGATCAATTCGGCGAAGGCACGCGCGTGCTCGCCGAAGCGATCGCCGAATCGGCGGCCTTCTCGATCGCGGGCGGCGGCGATACGCTCGCGGCGATCGACAAATACGGCGTCACCGACGGCATCTCGTACATCTCGACCGGCGGCGGCGCATTCTTGGAATTCGTGGAAGGCAAGACGTTGCCGGCGGTGGCGATTCTCGAGGCGCGTGCGCGCGAGCGTTGAGTGCCGAGTCCCTCGACCCGCCGGTGAAGGAGGTTTAGCGATGGCTCTGATCAGCATGCGCCAACTGTTGGATCACGCCGCGGAGAACGACTACGGCGTGCCGGCGTTCAACGTGAACAATCTCGAACAGATGCGCGCGATCATGGAAGGCGCCGCGGCGACCGACAGTCCGGTCATCGTGCAAGCGTCGGCCGGCGCGCGTAAGTACGCGGGACCGACGTTCCTGCGCCATCTCATCCTCGCGGCGATCGAAGAGTTCCCGCAGATCCCGATCGTGATGCACCAAGACCACGGCGCGTCGCCGAGCGTGTGCCAGCGCTCGATCCAGCTCGGCTTCTCGTCGGTGATGATGGACGGCTCGCTCGGCGAAGATCAGAAGACGCCGATGAGCTACGACTACAACGTCGACGTCACGCGCCGGGTGGTCGACATGGCGCACGCCTGCGGCGTGTCGGTCGAAGGCGAACTCGGTTGTCTCGGTTCGCTCGAGACCGGCATGGGCGGCGAAGAGGACGGCGGCGGCCACGAAGGGTCGCTGTCGAAGGAAATGCTGCTGACCGATCCGGAGCAAGCGGCCGACTTCGTGAAGAAGACGCGCGTCGACGCGCTCGCGATCGCGATCGGTACGTCGCACGGCGCGTACAAGTTCACGCGTCCGCCGACCGGCGACGTGCTCGCGATCGATCGCATCAAAGAGATCAACAAGCGCATCCCGAATACGCATCTCGTGATGCACGGTTCGTCGTCGGTGCCGCAGGATCTCCTGAAGCTGATCAACGAATACGGCGGCGAAATCAAAGAAACGTACGGCGTGCCGTTGTCGGAGATCCAAGAAGGCATCAAGCACGGCGTGCGCAAGGTGAACATCGACACCGATCTGCGCCTCGCGTCTACCGCGGCGATCCGCATGTTCCTCGCGAAGAACAAGAGCGAGTTCGACCCGCGCAAATATCTCGCCGAAACGACGAAGGCGATGAAGAAGGTCGTCGTCGAGCGCTACGAGGCGTTCGGTACGGCCGGCCAAGCATCGAAGCTGAAGCCGCTGCAGCTCGAAGACATGTTCAAGCTGTACGAGAAGGGCGCGCTGAACCCGGTCGTCAACTGACTCCGCGGCGCGCGCCGTTGCAACAAGCCCGTCCGCTCGACCCGGTCGAATCCCGATGGTGAGCGCTGCGTTCGACCCAACCGTCGTTCGCGCCTCACTGAAGCCGTTGGTGCCGGGCGCGCCCGCTGTGTTGTCGCCGGCCGAAGACGCGTATCTGCGCCACTACGGCATTCACTTCGCCGAATCGATCGACGGTCTGGCGCACCAGCTCGGCCGCATCGACACCGACACGCATTCGCTGTCGGCGCACCTGTGGACGCCGCGCGAGCCGCGCGGGAGCGCGGTCGTCATCCACGGCTACTACGATCACGTCGGCCTGTATGGCCATCTGATTCGGCACTTGCTCGATCGCGGCATGACGGTGCTGTCGTTCGATTTGCCCGGCCACGGGTTGTCGAGCGGTGCGCCGGCGACGATCGAGACGTTCGACCACTACGTCGCCGCATTCGATGCGTGCTTTCGCGCCTGCGAACGGCATTTGCCGGCGCCGCGACGGCTGTTCGGCCAGAGCACCGGCGGCGCGATCGCGATGGAGTGGCTGCTCGCGAACCGCGTCATGCGCGCAACGTCGCCGTTCGATCGCGTCGTGTTGCTCGCGCCGTTGGTGCGGCCGTACGGCTGGAACACCGCACGGTTCGTCTACCGCGTTGCGAAAATGTTGGTGACCGAACGCCCGCGTGGGCTATCGGACAACGCCGACAACGCCGAATTTCTCGATTTCCTGCGCAACCGCGACCCGCTGCAAGCGACGACGCTGCCGGTGCAGTGGGTGACCGCGATGGTCGAGTGGATGCGCCGCTTCGAGGCGCGCCCCCCATCGGACTTGTCTCCGCTGGTCATCCAAGGCGACGCCGACAAGACCGTCGACTGGCGCTACAACGTCAAAGTGATCGAACGCTTGTTTCGACCCGAAGTCGTGTACCTTCCGAGCGCGCGGCATCACCTGGTGAACGAATCGCCGGCGCTGCGTGCGCGGATGTTCTCAGAAATCGACCGATATCTGACCTAGTATGTGGAGAGCCCAAGGAGGATCGAGGATGACCCGTTCACCGCTACTGATCGCGTTACTGGCCGTTTCGTGCTTCACCGGCGCGCAGGCCGCCACGCCGGCCGCACCGGCGACGTTGACTGCAACCACGGCCGCCGCTCCGGAAGTGTCGTTCGACGGTTTGCAGCGCCGCGAGAGCAAGACGTTCACGGATTTGTGGGTACGCAAATACTTCGACGTGCGCAGCTACAGGAAGGTGATCTTCGCGCCGCCGCACATCGAATACCGCCCGATCATGAAAGGCGACACGAGCGGGCAACAGGCGTTCTCGCTGACGAAACGCCAGAAGGACTCGCTGAACGAGATCGTGACGGCGGCGTTCAAAGAAGAACTCGCGAAGAGCCAGCACTTCACGCTGACGGATGAACCCGGCCTCGACGTGTTGACGATCCGCGGCGACCTGGTCGACGTCGTGTCGTTCGTGCCGGCGAACGCGAACGGCAAGAACGATCCGCTGACGGTCCCCGAAGTCGGCGAAGCGAACCTGGTGCTCGAGCTGTACGATTCGTCGTCGGACGCGATCATGGTCCGCGCGACGGAGCACGTGGTCGCGAAGCACGAGCCGGACACGAAGACCGCCGCCGAGGCGGTGAAGGCGACCGCGCTGCAATGGGCGACGATCCTGCGCGAACGGCTCGACGCGGCGGCCAGCATTCCGCTGAATCCGTGAACTCCGATTGCGATCGCCCGCGACGCGCGAGCGTGCGGGCGATCGATACCCCTAGAACAACACCCGCGTCCTGATCGTCCCGTCGACCGCGCGCAGCTTCTCGAGCGCGAGCTGGCTGTGTTCTTCTTCGACGTCGATCACGACGTAGCCGATCTCGGCATTCGTCTGCAGATATTGCGCCGCGATGTTGATGCCGGCTTCGCCGAATACGCGGTTGATGTGTGACAGCACGCCCGGCACGTTGCGGTGGATGTGCAACAGACGATGGCTCGACGGATGCGGCGGTAGCGCGACCTCGGGGAAATTCACCGCCGACAACGTCGATCCGTTGTCGCTGTAGCGGATCAGTTTGTCGGCGACTTCGGAGCCGATGTTCTCCTGCGCTTCGGCCGTGCTGCCGCCGATGTGCGGCGTGAGTAGAACGTTGTCGCACGCGAGCAGCGGCGACACGAACGGATCGTCGTTCGACTTCGGCTCCTCCGGATACACGTCGATTGCCGCGCCGAGCAGTCGCTGCGCCTGCAATGCTTGCGCGAGCGCGTCGAGATCGACGACGTCGCCGCGCGATGCGTTGATCAACACGGCCGTGTTCTTCATCAGGCCGATCTCACGCGCAC
>DASRZO010000176.1:0-14015 GCA_035686405.1 Pseudomonadales bacterium
CCCGACGATACCGACGCACCGCGCGCGCCCGACGGCGACGACGCCGTCGAACTCTGACCCTCCTCGGGCGGAAGTTGATCCTCATCGCACTCGCGTAGTGATCCTGCCCGCGGTAGAGCGCGCTCGAATCCGATGTAATACGAGCGCGCGGCGCTTTGTTCCGCGCCGCTCGAGGATACGCAAGGATGAGTCAGCAGGACGCTTTCGCCGAGGCCGTTTTCTTCTTCGACGACGAAGACATCGCGGTCGAGATGCACTACGCCGAGTTCGAGTCGTTGTTGAATCGAGCAACGACGCTCGAGCAATTCGCAGCGAGTCTCGTGCGCGGCGCGTATGTCGTCGTCGGCACCGGGCTTGCGATTCGCGGCATGGTGACATTCCTGTTGCGCATCGACGAAGACGGCCGCGCCGATCCGAACTTCACCGTGCCGTTGCGCCACCTGGTCCGCCACGCAGGTCCCGGCCCGGACATCGGTCATGGTCCGATTCGCCTCGCATCGCGCACGCAGTGCTCGGTGTCGTGGCACGCGATGAATCTGTGGGAACCCGAAGGCGAAGGCGACTCGCATCCGCTGCGCGTCGTGCAGCGGATGGTGTGGCGCAATCGTCTGGCGCTGAAGCTATCGAAGGTCGACGGCGGCGAATCGCCGTTCGTCGATGCGCCGGCGACGGACGCTCCGTCGCTCGCGAAGGCGCCTGCATCGCCAGCAAACCTGCCTGCGCCCACCGCCAAGAACGGACCGAAGCACGCCTCGCGCAAAGCGAAGCCGTCGGCGCCGCACGCCGACGACAAGATCGATCAAGCGTTCGGCGAGGAAGGACGCATCAGCCTGACGCAGCTGATCCAACAACATAACAACAGCGTCGATTCGCTGACGCGCAAATACCGGCTCGACCTCGAACAGCAACAGCAGATCTATCTCGATCAGATCCGCGGCTGTCGCGACGAGATCCAACGCCTGAAGACGCTGTTGCGCCACGAGCAGAACCGCAATCGCCGGTTGCAGCAGCTCTTGCGCGGTGAAGTAGGGCACTGAGCGATCGATCCGCGCGAACGCGCGGTTCTCCGATCGCAATCGAGGGTCAATCCGAGTCGAGGGTCAGTCCGAGTCCAAGCTTTGATCCATGTCGAGCGCGGGTGACGCGTTCGCCGGGCGGCCGACGACCACGGCGGGTACACCGGCCACCGTCACGTGCGGCGGTACGTCGTGCAACACGACGCTGCCGGCGCCGACCTTGGCACCTTCGCCGACCTCGATGTTGCCGATGATCTTGCAACCGGCGGACAGCAATACGCCGCGGCGAATTTTCGGGTGGCGGTCGCCGGACACTTTGCCGGAGCCGCCCAGCGTCACCGAATGCAGGATCGAGACGTCGTCTTCGACGATGGCCGTCTCGCCGATCACGATGCCGGTCGCGTGGTCGAGCATGATGCCGGAGCCGATGCGTGCGGCGGGATGTATGTCGACGCCCAGCGTCACGCTGATTTGATTCTGGAAGAAGCGCGCGAGCGCTTGGCGGTCGCGGTGCCATAGCCAATTCGCGACGCGATGCGCCTGCAGCGCGTGGAAACCCTTGAAGAAGAGGAACGGCGTCGAAACGTCGTCGCAGGCGGGGTCGCGGGTGTATGTCGCGAGGATGTCGATTTCGGCGGCCGTCAGGATCGCCGGCGAATCGGTGAGCGCTTCCTCGATGACGTCGCGGACCATCATCGTCGGCAGCATCGGCGTGTCGATGCGGCTTGCGATGCGGAAACTCAGCGCCGACTGAAAACTCTTGTGGTTGAGAATCGTCGCGTGAAAGTAGCTGCCGAGGATCGGCTCGTGTTGCGCCTTCTCGCGCGCCTCGTTGCGCATCGCCTCCCACAAGCTCGTGTCGGGCGCGCGCTTCAGCCGCGAGTTCGCGCTCGTCAGCACTTGCTGCAGCTTGTCTTCCAGCGCGCTACCCATATTGCTCTCCGATCCGAGGCGTCGCTCGTCGATAGGTCCGTCATCGTCCGGCCCGTACGAGGCGCGGCAAGCCTGAGCGCACGGCCACCATAATTCAAGCGTAGCCTCGGCGCTTTGATGCACCTCGCCGTCGCATTTTGCGCCGCAGGCCGCGTGTATACTCCGGTGCGTTTCGTTTGGCGCGCTGCGGGAACAAGACCCTCGAGATGACACCCTTCAACACGGTCGGTCTGATCGCTCGGCAGGGCAATCGCAGCATTGTGGAATCGGTGGTGACGCTCGAACACTTCCTGTGCCAGCGCGGGGTCGAGATCGTCGTCGAGAAGACCACGGCGAAATTGCTGCCCAAGTGTCAGCATCGCATCGAGGAGCGCAAGGCACTCGGCGGCATTTGCGACTTGCTGATCGTCGTCGGCGGCGACGGCAGCCTGCTCGGCGTCGCGCGCGACCTGGCCGGTTCGCAGGTGCCCGTGATCGGCGTGAACCGCGGCGGGCTCGGTTTCCTCGCGGACATCGCGCCGAACCAGATCGAGACGAAGATGGGCGCCGTGCTCGACGGCGAATACACCGTCGAGCACCGGTTCCTGCTCGACGCGACCGTGTATCGAGGCGGCAAACGCATCGGCGGTTCGTCGGCATTGAACGACGTCGTCGTCCACGCCGGCACGATGTCGCGAATGATGGAGTTCGCGCTGCACATCGACGACAAGTTCGTCTACGACCAACGCTCCGACGGCTTGATCGTGGCGACGCCGACGGGCTCCACCGCATACGCGCTGTCGGCGGGCGGTCCGATCATGCATCCGAGCCTCGATGCGATCGTGGTCGTGCCGATGTTTCCGCACACGCTGACGTCGCGACCGCTCGTCGTGCCGAGCGCCTCGCGCATCAAGGTGGTGATCGGTCCGACGACGTCGCCGAATCCGCAGATCAGTTGCGATTCGCAGGTCGACATCGGCGTACAGCCCGGCGATGAGATCCGCATCCAGAAATACGCCCACGCGCTGCGGCTGTTGTACTCGCGCGAACACAGCTTCTACGAAGCGTGCCGCAGCAAACTCGACTGGGCGTCGCGCCTCGGCGGGCCGGTCAGGAGCGAATAGCTACATCGGCGGATGATCGATGTCGGTGACGATGCCCGGATCGTCCAATGCGATGCGCGCGACCGCCGATGGATGCGCATCGATCACCGAGCGTGCGCCGCGATCGCCGGACAACGCCAGCAATTCCGCGAAGAACTCGCGCGAAAACCCGACCGGGTGACCGGCGCTATCGCCGAGCATCGGTACGACGATGCACGGGTCGCGGTCGAGACGTGCGTGATCCATACGAGCTTTCAGTTGCTCGAGCGTCTCGGCCCGCAGATACGGCATGTCGCCCAAGCCGAGGAATAGGTAGTCCCAGGCCGCAAGCGCGCGTACGCCGTCGGCGATGCTCGCGGCCATGCCGAGATGTGCCTGGTCCGTCGGTACGACGATCGGCGCGTTGCGGCCGAGTCGTTCCGAGATGAGCCGCGACAACTCGCTGTCGCTGCTGCGCACCACCACCGCGACGTTGGCGAACACATGCCGATACGGCCGCAGAGTCGCGATCAGCAACGGCTCGTCGTGCTTGAGTTTGTAGACGCGTTTGTCGCTGCCGAAGCGGCGGGAGAAGCCGGCTGCGATGATCAGCGCGCCGCTGGCCACGGCTCACGCCGCGGTGAGGGCTGCGAGTGCCGCGAGGCTTTCCTTTTCGCGGTGCTTACGCACGGCGGTAATTTCCGCGAGGATCGCGATCGCGATTTCGGGCGGCGTCTTGCTGCCGATCGGCAGGCCGATGGGCGCCCGCAATTTCGCGAGCTCCGCGTCGCCGACGTCGAGCGCTTGCAAGCGCTTGCGCCGGCCGGCGGACGTCTTCGTCGATCCCATCGCGCCGACGTAGAACGCCCGCGTCTTCAACGCCTCCATCAGCCCCATGTCGTCGATCCGCGGATCGTGCGTCAACGCGACGATGGCCGATGCTGCGTCGTTCGCGTACGCCTTCACCGCGTCATCGGGCATGTCGACGACGGCGCGTGTGCCGGGCACGGCGAAGTCTCTGATCAGCGTTTCGCGCGGATCGCACACCGTGACGGCGTAGTCGAGCATCTGCGCCATTTCGGCCAGGTATTTGGACACCATACCGGCGCCGATGATGAAGAGTTGGAACCGGGGACCATACGTTTGCCGCAGTACCGCCGCCGCTTCGTCGTACGACGGATCTTCGTGCGCATCGACGTTCTCGATCATGCTGGTGCCGCGTTTGATGTCGACCGTGCGGCGCACCCGTCCGCGATGGATCAAGCGGTCGTCGACCTGCCGCAACTGCTCGAGGTGCAGCGCAGCCGTCAGCGGTTCCACGACGATGTCGAGGTGGCCGCCGCAGGGCAATCCGAATTTCTCAGTCTCTTCGGCGGTGATGCCGTAACGGAAGTATTGAGGCGCGCTGCGCGCAAGCACGCCGGTGGTCAGTTTCTCGAGCAGGTCGTCTTCGACGCAGCCGCCGGACAACGACCCGGCAACCTGTCCGCGCGTGTTGCACGTGAACAGTGAACCGACAGGCCGCGGCGACGATCCCCACGTCTTTACCACGGTCGCGAGCCAACAGGTTTCGCCGGCTTCGAGCCAGGATTTTGCTTGGCTGAGCACTTCGTGATCGGCGGCTTGCATGACGGCGTTCGCAGCACTTAGGGTGTGGCCGAGTCTACACCAGCCGCCGTGAGGATGTCGGCGAAGCCCATGGACACCGTTCGCGCTCTGAACATCGGAGCCGAGATCGATCTCGCAATGTTCTGCGCCTATCTCGCCAATCAACGCGTTCCGTACCGCGTATTCGAAGAGCGCGGCCGCCAAGTGCTCGAAGTCGCGTCGCAGACCGACGCCGAACGCGTGCGCGCGGACTTCCAGGCGTGGCGCGACGGCCGCTTGCGGATCGAGCGCGTCGGTCGCGTGCCGCGGCGCCGCATCGCGTGGCGCGCGATGGTCTCGGCGTATCCGGTCGTCGTCGGCTTGATGGCGCTCGCGATCCTGTGTTTGCCGGCAACGTGGCCGCTCGACGGCAATCGGCTCGGCCCGGTGCTGCCGTGGCTGACGATCGTACCGGTCAGCGAAACGGGCGGCGATCTGCAGTTCGAATCGCTCGAGCGCGTGCTCGCGAGCGGACAGTGGTGGCGACTCGTCACGCCGATCTTCATTCATTTCGGCATCGTGCATTTGGCGTTCAACGCCGCGGTCGTCGTCGAGTTCGGCCGTCGCATCGAGCGCGGCGCCGGGTCGCTCGCGCTGCTGCTGCTGACGTTGTCGATTGCGATCGTCAGCGACGTCGCGCAGTTCGCGCTGACGCATGCGCCGTTGTTCGGCGGCCTGTCCGGCGTCGCGTACGGCCTCGTCGCGTACGTCGTCGTGCGCGGACGATTCGATCGCGGCGAGCGGGTCTGGTTCGTCAACCCATCGTTCGCGATCGCAGTCGTCGCGATGCTGTTGCTGATGAGCAGCGGCGTCACCGAATGGTTCGGCCTGCACATCGCGAACACCGCGCATTGGGTCGGGCTCGCGCTCGGCGGTGCCGTCGCATGCGTGTGGCGGCCGCGGAGCGAACACCATGTCTGAGGCGACGGTGCTCGCGCGCGGCGCGTTGGCGCAGATGCGCTCGGCGTTGGATACGCCGGTTCGATACACGCTCGATGTCGGAGGCACGTCGGTCCCCTTGAACGATTTGTTGGGCCGCGAAGTCACGCTGCGATTCGTCGGCCGCATCACGTGTCAGAACTGCGGCGCGGTCACGCGCAAGAGTTACGGCGACGGCTATTGCTACGACTGCTTCAAGACGTTGGCGCGGTGCGACCTGTGCGTCGTCAGTCCCGACCGTTGCCACTACGCCGCTGGCACGTGTCGCGAGCCCGAGTGGGGCGATGCGTTCTGCATGCAGCCGCATTGGGTCTATCTCGCGAATTCGGCCGGTCCGAAAGTCGGCATCACGCGGCCGCAGAACGTACCGACGCGCTGGCTCGACCAAGGCGCCACGCAAGGCATGCTCGTGATGCGGACCCGGACGCGCCATCAAGCCGGTTGCGTCGAAGCCGCGCTCGCGCGCTACGTGCCGGACCGCACCGATTGGCGCGGCTTGATCGGCCGCGACGCACCGCCGATCGACCTCGTCGATTTGCTGGTGCAATTGCGCGATCGCGCGCGGCTCGAACTCGCGACGCTCGCTGGGCGTTTTCCGGCCGCGCTCGAATGGATCGATTCGCCGACGCCGCAGCGTTTCGAATACCCGGTTTCGAGCTATGACGGTTCGGCGACGGTGCTGGCGTTGGTGGCCGACGCCGCGATCGGCGGCACGCTGCTCGGCATCAAAGGCCAGTACTTGTTGTTCGACACCGGCGTGCTGAACGTGCGGCGTTTTACCTCGTATCATGTCGAACTCGCGCACGCCGAGCCGGTCGAGCGACCGGGCGCCGTTGCGACGGGCGTCCGCGATCAGATCGAGCTCTTCTGAAGGCTCTCCTGAAGAGCACCGGAGTACGGCGGCGACAGAGACCGTACCGAACGATCGACCCAGCGCCCTACCAAATGCCTGACCAAACGATCACGGAAGGACCGCAATGAAGGATGCACAGCCCAAAGCGATTCATCTATCCGAGTATCGGCCGCCGAATCATACGATCACCGATGCGCACCTGACGTTCGATCTGCGCGACGGCGTCACCGAGGTGACCGCGCGGCTGCGCGTCGAGCGGAAGGGCGATTCGGCGACGTTGCAACTCGACGGTCAGGAACTGGAATTGCTGTCGGTCGCGGTCGACGGCCGCGCGCTGTCGAGCAACGAATATCGAGTCGACGACGATTCGCTGACGCTGTTCGACGTCCCGGCCGCATGCGAGTTGACGATCGCGACGCGCATCCACCCCGAGCAGAACGTCGCGCTCGAAGGCTTGTACAAATCGGGCGGACGCTCCGGCGGCATGTACTGCACGCAATGCGAGGCCGAAGGGTTTCGGAAGATCACGTACTACCTCGATCGGCCGGACGTGCTCGCGCGCTTCACGACGACGATCGTCGCCGATCCGCGCTATCCGACGCTGCTGTCGAACGGCAACCTGATCGACGATCACCGCACGTCCGACGGCCGCCGCAGCGTGACGTGGCAGGATCCGTTCCCGAAACCGAGCTACCTCTTCGCGCTGGTCGCCGGCGACCTCGCGCTGCTGCGCGACGAGTTCGTCACGATGTCGGGTCGGCGGGTCGAGCTGCGCATCTATTCGGAGCCGCACAACATCTCGCAGTGCGAGTACGCGATGGGCGCGTTGAAGCGCGCGATGCGGTGGGACGAAGAGGTGTACGGGCGCGAGTACGACCTCGACATCTTCATGATCGTGGCCGTCGAAGACTTCAACATGGGCGCGATGGAGAACAAGGGGCTCAACATCTTCAACACGTCGTGCGTGCTCGCGAGTCCCGACACGGCGACCGACCTCGCGTATCAACACGTCGAAGCGGTCGTCGCGCACGAGTATTTCCACAACTGGTCCGGCAACCGCGTGACGTGCCGCGACTGGTTCCAGCTGAGCTTGAAGGAAGGCTTCACCGTGTTCCGCGATTCGGAGTTCTCGTCCGACATGAATTCGCGCACGGTGAAACGCATCGAAGACGTCAATCAACTGCGCACGGTGCAGTTCGCCGAAGACGCAGGGCCGCTCGCGCATCCGGTGCGGCCCGACAGCTACATCGAGATCTCGAACTTCTATACGACGACGGTGTACGAGAAAGGCGCCGAAGTGGTCGGCATGATCCACACGTTGCTCGGGCCGCAGCGTTTCCGCCGCGGCACCGACCTGTACTTCGCGCGCCACGACGGCCAAGCGGTGACGACCGAGGACTTCGTCCGCGCGATGGAAGACGCGAACGGTTTCGACCTCAAGCAGTTCCGTCGCTGGTACAGCCAAGCGGGTACGCCGGTCGTCACGGTGCACGACGAATACCGTGACGGCGAGCTGAGCGTGACGATCGTGCAACGCTGTCCGCCGACGCCGGGCCAGCCGAAGAAGGACCCGTTCCACATTCCGATCGCGCTCGGCCTGCTCGATCGCGACGGGCGGGAACTGTTGGGCGACGCCGGGCGCAAGAACGGCTCGCGTGCAACGGTCGCGAGCGCGGCGCGCATCGAGAATCCGCGCGGCGACGGCACGGTCATCGTCAACGCGACGGAGGCGACGACGACGCTGCGCATCGGCGGGCTCGCCGCGCGGCCGGTGTTGTCGGTCGGTCGCGGCTTCTCCGCGCCGATCAAGGTCGAATATCCGCGCCCGCGCGCCGACCTGGAATTCCTCGCGGCCCGCGACACGGACGGGTTCAGCCGATGGGACGCGATGCAGTCGCTGTACGCGGCGGAGATCGAGCGCTTGCGCACCGGCGGCACGGATCCGGCGCGCGACCTGCTGCCGGTCTATCGCTCGCTGCTCGCCGACGCCGCGTCGGCGCCGGACGACGCCGAACGCACGGCGATGTTCGCGGCGATGCTGACGGTGCCGACCGAGAACTATCTCGGCGAGCTGATGGCGGAAATCGACGTCGACGGCATTCACGCCGCACGGCGGCGATTGCGCGCCGCGCTCGCCGAGCCTCTGTTCGATCGTTGGCTCGACGTGTATGGGCGGCATCGCGCGGACGGACCGTATGCGCCGGACGCGCGCAGCATCGCCCGGCGCGCGTTGCGCAATCTCGCGCTCGGCTTCCTGTGCGTAGCGGCGCCGACGCGCTTGGACGTGGTACGGCCGCTGTTGCTCGAACAATTTCGTTCCGCCGACAACCTGACGGATCGTTCGGCTGCACTGCGGGAAATCGTCAATGCGGAATGGCTCGACGAGGCCGAACGCGCCGCTGCGATCGAATCGTTTCATACGCGCTGGTCGGCGCAAAAGCTCGTCATCGACGGATGGTTCTCGGTGCAGGCGGCGTGTCCGCGCGCCGGCGCGCTCGCGCGCGTCGAAGCGCTCGAGCAACGCGCCGACTTCGATCGGCGCAATCCGAACCGAGTGCGCGCGCTGTACGCTGCGTTCACCGGCCAGAATCCGGTCAGCTTCCACGCGCGCGACGGTGCGGGCTACCGCTTCCTCGCCGATCGCGTACGGCGCATCGACCGTGCCAATCCGCAGCTGGCCGCGCGGTTGCTCGCGCCGTTGACGCGGTGGCGCCGCTACGACGCAGCGCGCCGCGCCGCGATGAAAGACGCGCTGCGCAGCATCGAGGCAGCGGATTCGATTTCCCGCGACGTGTTCGAGGTCGTGACGAAGTCGCTTCAGGCGGACGGGTAGAGCGCCGGGAATTCGGCGGATCGCCGAGCGGCGTGGGTGCGCCGGCGGGCGGCGGCGACCGCGCGACGTAGTTCGCCGGCGTCGAACCGCGTCGCCGCATCGCGGCGATAGAGCGCGCCGTTCAAGCCGTCGAGCGCTGCCTGCGCCGCGGCATCGCGCGTGAATTCGCGGGTGGCGACGTCGATCGACGCGCCGTAGCGGGCTTTCAACCATGCATCGAGCGCGCGACGAATCGGAAGCACGTCGCCGCGATCGGCCGCGCGTTTGAACGCGTCGAATGCGTGCCGCTCGAGGTTGGCCGAACGCCGCCGCTCGGCACGACTCGGCCGCGGGCGCCGGGCTGCGGCCAACGCGCCGAGTACGACCGCGATCAGCGCCGCGCCGATCGCAACTGCGAGCGCGATCGGCCGGCGCGGCACAGTACGCTCGTTGGTAGCCGGCGGCGCGGCGGGTTGTGGCGCGGCGGCGGCCGGCTGCTGCTGCGGCGATTTCGTCGGGGCGCTCCTCGGTATCGCTGCGCCGGTCACCGCGATGGTCCGCGCCGGCAGCGACGCGACCTTGAATTGGCGGTGCGCCGTGTCCCACCACGGCAAGCGCACTTCCGGCAGCGTCAGTTGCCCCGGTTCGGTCGCGACGAGGCTCGTCGATTCGGTGCGCGTGCCGACGATGCCGCCGCGCGTTTGCGATTCGCTGAGCTTCGGTTGATCCGGGTACGCCTTGAGCGACGCGGGAAGATCGATCGTGAGCGGGGGAATCGCCGATGCGGCGTTGCCGTCGACGCGGACGATCAACGTCCGCTGCGTCGGCGTACCGGTCGCGAGGCCGGCCTTCGCGTCGTACGGCCAATCTTCGAGGAGTTCCACGTCGGTCGCCGGCAGCCAGGCGGCGTCGCGCGGATAGTCGTCCGGAATCGGCAGCACCTGAACGGTCAACGGATCCGACGCGACATCGATACCGATGCGGCGCCCGCCGCCGGACGCGTCGGTCAGGCGTACGCTGCCCGTGACGGATGCCGGCGGAATGGCCAGATCGCCGCTGCGTTCCGGGAATACGGCGAAGCGTTGCTCGATCATGCCGTATTGGCGACCGTCGCGGATCGCGGTCGTGTGCTCCGATTCGCCCAACGATTTCACCATGGCGCCCGGCACGTCGGGCACGTTCGGCATATCGCCGTACAGTTGTGCGCCGTTGAGGTAGAACAAACGGCGCGTCACGACCATCTGTCCTTGCACGTAGACCTGCTTCGGCTCGTACGTCGTCTCGAAGAAGACCGTTTGCGCGATTGCGCGTTTCAGCTGCGGGTCGAGCTCGCGCACGGTCACTTCGATCGCCGTCGATTTCTGGCTGCCGAATGTGATCGGCGGGATGACGATCGTGCCGGTGTGCTTGGGTTTCAGCAGCAGCGTCCAGGCCGTCGAACCGTCGACTTGGCCGTTGATGCTGCGAAACTCGCTGCTGCGCTGCGTGCTCAGGATCTCGAACGATTCGCCGAGCGAGCCGAAATCCGGGTCGCCCGACACGTTCGCGCTGTCCGCGCGCAGCGTCAGGCGCAGCGTATCGGCCTCCGAGAGCACCTTGGTATCGACATTGGCTTCGAAGCGCGCCAGCGCGGCCGCGGACAGCAGCGCGAGGACGCAAGCGACGAACGATCGCGCGATCACCAGATGTGCTCCTGGTCGCGCGCGTCCGGTGCGCCGTTGCGCAGCCGTTGGTTCGTCTCGTACTGGAATTTGCGCCGCAACAGACCCGACGGATCGTCCGGCACGCGGCGCAACCATTGCTCGAGCGCGTCGCGCTGTTCGTCGCGCGGCTGCTGTTCGCGCTGCGCCAGTTGCCGTTGGCGTTCGTCTTGCGCTTGCGGCTTGCCGACGTTCGGCTTTTGCGGCCGTTTGTCGGGCGTTTGCCGTGCCTCTTCGCTCTGCTGGCTTTGCGCGCGATTGCTCTGCGAACCGTCGGGCGAGTTCTGCTCGCGCGATTCGTCGGATTGCGACTTGTCGCGGTTGCGCTGGGACTCGTTGCCGTTCTTCTCGGCCTGCTGCTGTTTCTGGAGCAGCCGTTCGACCAAAGCCTTGTTGAACGCGGCATCGGAATCGTTCGGCGTTGCCCGCAGCGTCTGGTCGTAGGCGGCGATCGCGTCGGCATACTTGCCTTGGTGCGCGAGTGCGTTACCGCGGTTGTAACTGCCGGTCGGCGACGGATCGTCGGCGAAGCGCGCGTCCGCACCGGCGTAGTCGCCCCCGCGGTATTGTGCGACGCCTTGCCATTGCGGATTTTCGAACAGCTTCGCCGCGCGTTCGGGTTCGCCGTTCTGCAACGCGCGATAGCCCTGTTGGTCAGGCGTCCGCCATAAATCGTCCCACCAACTCGCGTGTGCGGGCGGCGGCAGCAGCGCGCACAGTACGAGCGCGACCGCGCCGCGGCGGAAGTTCAGCAGTGCGAGCGGAATCAACAGCAGCGTCAGCCAATGGCCGTAATCGGCCCACAGGTCGAACTTGCGATCGAGCCGGCGTTCGTCGTCGGCGGTGGGCAGCGGGGTCGCGAGCACGTCGAGCGGTGCGGGGTCGGCGGCGCCGACGGTCGCGTAGCGGCCGTTGCACATTTCGGCGAGCGCCTTCAGCCGCGTTTCATCGAGCTTGGCGATGATCGTGTTGCCTTGCCGGTCGCTGAGAAACCGGCCGGCCTGGTCGACGAAATCGAGCGGAATCGGTCCGCCGGCCGGCGTGCCGACGCCGAGGATCGAGATCGGAAAATTCGGTGACGCTTCCATCGATACGTCGACGATCCGGTCGACGCCGTCGGTGACGAGCAGGATGCGTCCTTGGCTCATCCCGGCGTTGTGCATCAACGTGCGCGCGAGATCGAGCGCCGGACCCGGATTGCTGCCGAGCACCGGCATCATGTCGGGGGTCAGCGCCGCCAACAAGTTCTCGATGGTGCGCACATCGTCGGTCAGCGGCGCGACGGTGTGCGCGTCGCCCGCGTACGCGACCAAGCCGGTGAAGCCTTCTTTGCGCGCGCGCAACACGTCGATGATCGCGTGACGGGCTTGCACGAGCCGCGACGGTGCGACGTCGCGCGAATACATCGACAGCGACAGATCGAGCACGATCACCAACGCGTCGGTCTTCTGATCGATCGGTTGCGGCAAGCGGTGCCACGTGGGGCCGGCCAACGCAACGCTCGCGATCGCGAGTGCGAGGCCGGTCAGGAGCGGCGGCCATACGCCGGTCTTGCGCTGCATCCGTTCGATCAACGCCTCGCGCAGGTCTGCGTCGATCACCGCTTCCCAACTCGATCGAGCTCGGCGAGCGCGCGCCGCCAGATAGGCGAACGCGACCGCGGCAACCAACCCGAACAGCCACCACGGGCGCAGGAAGTGGAACGCAGCGACGTCATGCACGGACATGCACGAGCCCTCGCGCGTCGAACAGAAACAACCCGATCCATAGCGCCCAACTCGCCGCCAGCGGATAGAAGAACAGGGCCTTCACCGGGCGAAACGTGCGCGCGTCTTGTTGCGCCGGCTCGATGGCGTCGAGCAGGTCGTAGATCTGCGAGAGCTCCTGGGTGTCGCGCGCACGGAAGAAGCGCCCGCCGGTCGTTTCCGCGATCTGCTGCAGCGACTTGGCGTCGAGGTCGGCCGAAGGGTTGACGATGCGGCCGCCGATCTCGCCCCAGAATCCGGGGACTTTCAGTTCCTCGGCGCCGACGCCCACCGTGTAGATCCGTACGCCTTCGGCGCGCGCGAGCTCGGCTGCCTTTTCGGGCGGCACCTCACCGACGTTGTTGGCGCCGTCGGTCAGCAGGATCAGTACGCGTGACTCGGTCGGCCGCGTGCGTAGCCGCTTCACCGCGAGGCCGATCGCGTCGCCGATCGCCGTCTTGCCGCCGGCGATGCCGACCGGTGCTTCGTCGAGCAACTCCTGCACCGTGGCGAGATCGAACGTCAGCGGCGCCTGCAGATATGCGTTGGTGCCGAACAGGATCAGTCCCACGCGATCCCCGGTGCGGTGGGCGATGAAGTCCGTGACGACGTCTTTGACGGCTGCGAGGCGATTCGCCGGGTGGCCGCGAATTTCCATGTCTTCGGTGTTCATGCTGCCGGAGATGTCGACGGCGAGCATCAGATCGCGACCGGTGCTCGGCAGGCTGATCGGTTCGCCGGTCAACTGCGGGCGCGCCGCCGCGGCGATGAGGCACGCCCACGCCAGCCACGCGAGAGCCAACGCGATCCAACGGCTGCGCTGCAAACCGCGGCGGGAGAGGGCGGCGGCTTCGAAACGAGCGACGCTGGGGACGCGCAGTGCGGCATCGTCGCGCTGTTGGGGCCGGAGCAGGTAGCGCGCGACGAGCGGCAGCGGCAGCGCGGCGAACATCCAAGGCCACAGGAAATCGATCACGGCGCCGCCAGACGTTGCGCTCGCTGCAGCACCCCGCGCGCGAGGCCGTGCAGCGCGATCGCGTCGACGTCGACGTCCGGTGCGAAGCGCCGTTCGCCGAGCGACACGCCGGCGCCGCGCGTGAAGCCGTCTCCGGCCGACACGCGGTCGAGATATTGCAGCCACGCCGTACCGGTCAGCGCGGCGGCATCGCCGCGCTGCGCGCCGTGTATCAGCGCACGCTTCAGCAGCGCGTTCACCGCGTCGGCGAAGTCGCGCCCGGCGAGGCGCTGCGCGCGGGCATCGTCGAGCAGCCGGTCGAGCGAGGCGACCGCCAGTCGGAACGGTCGAGCG
>DASRZO010000177.1:0-12082 GCA_035686405.1 Pseudomonadales bacterium
TTGCGACGGCGAGCACGACCACCAGCACGCCCCAGAACAAGATGGCGGGACCGAGCCGCGGGCCGCCGACGAAGAGCGGCCAGCGGTCTTGCGGCAGCTCGACGTTCAAGCCGATGTTGTAGGCGGGACCGGCGAGCTCGACCGCGCTCGTGCGCAGCACCGCGCCGATCTCGAGCGGCGTCTCCCAGGTGACCACGGCGTGTTGTTCGCCCGGCACGATCGGCAACGGCAACGTCGACGCCGCGGCCGGAATCGGCTGCGGCGCGCCGTTCAGCGCAATCGTCAGCACCTTCGCGCCGTCCGGCAGACGCACCGCGTAGTTGCCGCCCTGACTGCTCAGGAGATCGAGTTGGAGCGTGCTGCGCCGAGCGCGTGCACCGGGTGATTCGGTCAAATCGACGCGCTCGACGGTGATCGTGCGTCCGGCGAGCGGCGTCGGCCGCGTCGGACGGATCGTCAGCGTTTCGCCCGGCAACGGTTCGAAACGCGGTCCCGGCGCGACGTCGGTGCCGAGCTTCAACGGCGCGAGTCCGCTCGATGCTTCGTAGTCGACGTGCCAGGCGTTCGACGGCACCAACGTCCATTCCTCGGTGCGCTCCGTCAGCGGCGGCGCCGTCAGCGTGAATTGCGCCGTCTCCGCGAGTGCGCTGTGCCATTCGACGTAGCGGTCACCGGGCGGCACGACGCCGATCGCGCGGCCGTTGTCGGCGCGCACGCTGCCGTCGAGCAACGATTCGCCCGCGACCAACGGAATGGCAAAGGGGATGCCGCCGCTCGACGGAGCAATGCGCGTGACGACGGTGTGGATCCGCCATTCGCGACCGAAGTCGAACGTGCGGCTGACGCTGACGTACGGTGCGATCGGCTCCGACGACAAGCTCGTGGCGTCGGCGGCCGCCGCGGGTGCTTCGCGCTCGAACTGCAGCGAGCCGCCGCGCAGGTGGCCGTCCTGTTCCCCGTATGCGCGCCAGCCGTCGAGGTCGAGCGCGACGTTGCCGACCGGCGTCGGGAACGGCAGCTCGAAGCGATCCACGTGCGGTACCGGTCCCGTGAGCTCGACCGTGTGCTGACCGGGACGAACGACGATCGACAGGACCCCGGCGTCGTTGCGCCCGACGACGGCACCACGATCGCCGTCGCGTGCGGCGGTCGGCCACCACCGCGCGGCGACCGCCGGCAACGGCAGCGCGACCGTGTCGACCGCGTTGATCTCGAGCCGCACCGTCAACGAGTCGCCGCCGAGCTTCACGGTCGCGTGCGCGACGGCGGCGCACGCGGGCATGCATTCGGGCGGTTGCGTCAGTCGATGCTCGAGTTCGTTCAAGAGCTCCGGCGTCGGGATGTCGGCGTGCGCGTCGGGCGCGTGGGCGAAGCCTGCGACGATCACGATCGCCGCAGCGGGCGGTGCCAGACGCCGCAGCCACGCCGGCATCGGCGCCGTCGGCGGCAGCGTCTTCGCCGCGAACAGTGCGATCAGCACGAACAGCAGCAGCGGCCCGACGACGTGCCACGCACGTGTCAGCCACGGCGGCGACAACGCGAGCTCGATCGGTTGCGCGGCGGTGACCGGGCCGTCCCAAATCAGCGCTTCGTCGCGCCACTGCCACTGCGGCACGCCGGGGCCGGTTTGCACTTGCGTGTTCGTTTCGTAGCGATCGAATCGCGCCGGGCGCACTTTCTGCGTCGACAGGAGGACTTCTTGGACGTCGCTGCGGGCGGCCATTCCGGCGCTGAGCGGTTCCGGCGCTCCGGCGGACAACTCGCGCAGCAGACGCTTGCCCGGCGGCGGCGCAGCGACGAAACCGCCGGTTCTCTCGAGCTGCGGATAGATCGCGATGCGGAAATTGTCGATCGCGAAGCCGAGCACCGCGAACACCGTCAGCGCGAGCGCGGCGTAGTACGTCACGCGCACGAGCTCGGCGAGCCGGCCGCGGCCGAGGTTCTGCACCGCGAGCAACAGCAACAGCACGATCCAGATCAGTGTCGGGGCGCCGGGCTCTTGGTATACGAGTGCGAGCGCGATCGCGAATAGCGCCGCCGCCGCGGTTCCGAACAGACGCAGCGCGAGCGCTGCGCAGATGACCACGACGAAGATGTCCCAGAGCGTCCAGGCGGCGAGCCACGCGGTCGGCGCGCGATCGACGCCGTGCGTCCACAGCAGACGCCAGCCCGGCGGCAAATGCAGTTCGCCGGACAATTGCTTGACGTCGGTCTGCCAGCCGACGGCGGTCGCGAGGTCGGCGCGCGGCATTTCGCTGATCGCGACGACGGTGTGGTTGCCGCTCGCGAGTTCGATCCCGGGCTGCGCGTCGCCGAGCTGCGTGATCAGCTGCGGAGCGTCGTCGATCGTGATGCGGCCCGGCACGAACGAAGCGGAGAGCCGCGTCGGCCGCTGCACCATGCCGGTCAACGTGTCACGAGCCGTGTAGTTGCCGCCGTCGAATGCGAGCCAGAGATCGCGCGCCAACGTGAAGTCGTTAGGAGACGGATTGGGGTCGCCGCGGAATTGCTCCGTGATGGTCAGTGCGTTGGATGCCGTGACGACGTATGCCGGAATGTCCGCAAACGGTGCGTTGGTTTGGCTCAAATCGATCGGCGTCGCGCCGCCGACGTCGACGACGCGCAACGACCGATCGGCGGCGAAGCCCCAAATCTCTTCGGCGGGCCAGTTGTCGGTTTCAGGCTGCGCCGCGAAGCGCGTCGGTGCCGACAACGCGCGCGCGTCGATGCGGACCTGCCATTCGCCCGGCTCCACTTGCACCTTCACGTGACCGTTGGGGTCGACGCGCATCGGCAAGGGACTATCGGTTGCCGTCACGGCGAAACCCTCCGGCACCGCGCGGCCGAGCGACACGACTCGGTGCGACCCGGCGACGAAGAGGTCGAGATACGTCTCGAGCGTCATCGGCACGCCGTCGGCGAGCTTGCGGAACACGCGTACCGTGAGGGTGTCGTTCGGCACGTCGGTCGCGGCCGTCGGCCCTTTGCCGAGCCATACGCGGCTGCCGTCGAACAGCGGCTGCGGCACTGCGGCGCCGTCGATCGACATACGCAGCAAGCCGTGTTGCTGCGGCAGTTCGATCGAGTCGGGGAGTTTGGCCCATTGCCACGAACCGGTGACGCTGTAATGGCCGGGCGCCAAATGCAGATTCGGGCGACCGTCGCGCGCGGTGACGAGCGCCGGCGCGTTGTTCGAACGCGCATCCGCCGGCCACTGGTCGCCGCTGCCCGGCAGAAACACGTTTGCATCGGCGAAGACGTCGATCTCCGCCGCGAACTTGCCGCCCGTGCGCCCGAGTTCGAGCGTCAGCGAATCGATCCACACGCACGAGCGGTTCTGGGCTTCGTCGAAACGCGGCGGACATTTGGCGTCCGGATGTCGATCCATGACCCACGCTCGCCACGGTTCGAGTACGGCGGGCACGCTCGGCTCGGCCGCGCGTGCCTGCGCGCCGATCGCGGCCGATGCGACGAGCAGGCATGCAAGCAACGCACGCGCGGAGAGCGGCAGCCACCGGAAACGTTCGATCATCGCGGCGCGCCCCTTTTGCGAAATGGCAGGTTGCGAAACGGCAGTGGCGAAGCGGCAGCGATTCTTTCACGGGCCACGCGATGTCGGAAGCGCGCAGGCGCGCTAAGATCGCGCGCTCGTTGCTCGACGAATCGCACATTCGGAGGAAGTTCGATGAGTCAATTTCGCACGTTGCACGACATTGCCAAGGCGGCGCGGACGAATTTGTCGCGCAACGCGTGGGACTACCTCGTCGGCGGCGCGGACACCGAAACGTCGCTGAAGCGGAACCGACTCGCCCTCGATTCGCTCGCATTTCGGCCGCGTGTGTTGAACGACGTCTCGGCGGTCGACGTGTCGACGTCGCTCGGCGGACATCGCTTGCGCATTCCGGTGGTGTTGCCGCCGATCGGATCGATTCAAGCGTTCGAAGCGGGCGGCGGCGCCTCCGTCGCGCAAGCGGCGGACGCGTTCGGCACGATGATGATCTTGAGTTCGGTGTGCCTACCGGACTTCGAAACGGTCGCGCGCGTCGGCAAGGCGCCGAAGGTGTTCCAGCTCTATTTGATGGGCGATCGCGGATGGATGGACGACCACATCGAGCGCGCGATCGCCGCGGGCTACGCGGGCTTTTGCCTGACCGTGGACACCGCGGTGTACAGCCGGCGCGAGCGCGACATTTCGAAGGCCTACGTACCGCTGTCGGGACGGCAGGCCGGCGGCGGCGACTTCGTGCATCAGGCGAAGATGACGTGGGCGACGGTCGAACACATCAAGCGCAAACACCGCATTGCGCTGTGGCTGAAAGGCATCAACAGCGGCGACGACGCGCGCCGCGCGGTCGATTGCGGCGTCGACGTCGTGTACGTGTCGAACCACGGCGGCCGCCAACTCGATCACGGTCGCGGTTGCATCGACGCGCTGCCGGAAGTGGCAGCCGCCGTCGACCGCCGCGTGCCGATCGTCGTCGACGGCGGCTTCATGCGCGGTACCGACATCATCAAGGGTCTCGCGCGCGGCGCCACGGCGGTCGGCATCGGCCGCCTGGAAGCGCTCGCGATGGGCGCGGGCGGCGCCGCGGCCGTGCAGCGCGCGCTGGAGCTGCTCGAGATCGAGATTCGCACCAACATGGGATTGTTGGGGGTGCGCAACGTCGGCGAATTGAATGCGTCGTATCTCGAAGCGGCGCAACCGTTCACCACGCCGCACGTGCTGTCGGCGTTTCCGTTGCTCGACGAAGGGTACTAGACCGGCGCGTCGCCGATGCTCGGGTGTGGTGCCGTCGTGCGGTGAAGGCAGAGGTTCGCCGCGCTGGACACGCCGTAAATACATCCATGTAGGCTTCGTCGCGACATCCGTGTCGCTCAGAGTCCAGCGCAACGAACCTCTGCCTTCACCTTGCGTCTCGCTGCGACTCGACGGCGTGACTTCGTTCCAGAGGCTCCTTGCCAGACTCGAGAGCGGCCACCACCCACATCACAAAGGTGCGACTGCCTTTCCATGAGTCAGGCAGTCTCACCGAGACAAAGGGATCAGGTCTTTCCTTCGTTGCGCGGAATCGGCATCGGAAATTGGGCGATGTTGGTCCCGCCTTTGCTGTCGCTGATCTTCGCGACGCCTTCCTTCTCGACTTCGTCGATGCGGATCACCGCGTGCATCGGAATGAAGCTGCGCTGCACGCCGTCGAACTCGGTCCGCAGACGATCCTGCGCGGGGTCGATCACGACCTTCGTGCGGTCGCCGAAGATGTAGTCCTCGACTTCGATGAAGCCGTACAGGTCGCTCTGATAAATCGCGCGTGCATAGACCTCGTAGATCTGCCCCTGGTTGTGGAACAGGATCTTGTAGATGTGCTGCTGCTCGGTCATGCCCTTTTCCAAAGCGGACGTTCCGCCTTATATAAAGGTCTGACCCCGGAATTCAAGTGCCGTTATAATTCGCGGCCCGTTTTATTCGATCACCGCACGAATTCGATGTCCGGCCCGTCACCCGCAAAACCGTTCGGCACGGTCTTCATCGAGACGCAAGGCTGTCAGATGAACGAGTACGACTCCGCGCGGATGCTCGATCTCTTGCGCGAGCGGCTCGGGCTGACGCCGGTGCAGTCGGCCGAAGACGCCGACGTGCTGCTCCTCAACACGTGTTCGGTACGCGAGAAGGCGCAAGAGAAAGTGTTCTCGCAGCTCGGCCGCTGGAAACCGTTGAAGGCGGTGAAGCCGGAGCTGCTGATCGGTGTCGGCGGTTGCGTTGCGAGTCAGGAAGGCGACGCCATTCGCGCGCGCGCGCCGTACGTCGACGTCGTGTTCGGACCGCAAACGCTGCATCGCTTGCCGGCGTTGCTCGAAGCGGCGCGGGCGAAACGCGGCGACGTCGTCGACGTCACGTTCCCGGCGATCGAGAAGTTCGACGCGCTGCCGGCGCCGCGGGTCGACGGACCAGCCGCATTCGTGTCGGTGATGGAAGGCTGCAGCAAGTACTGTTCGTTCTGTGTGGTGCCATACACACGGGGTCCGGAAGTCAGCCGCCCGGTCGCCGGCGTGATGCGCGAGGTGGTACAGCTCGCGCGGCAAGGCGTTCGCGAGATCACGTTCCTCGGCCAGAACGTCAACGCTTATCGCGGCGAAATCGACGGCGACTACGCCGATCTCGCGGAGTTGCTGCGGTACGCCGCCGATGTGCCGGGTATCGATCGCTTGCGCTACACGACGTCGCATCCGGTCGAGTTCTCCAACAGTTTGATCGAGGCGTACGCGACGCTGCCGCAGTTGGTGAGCCACCTGCACTTGCCGGTGCAGTCGGGCTCCGACCGTGTGCTCGCGCTGATGAAGCGCGGACACACCATTCTCGAGTACAAGGACAAGATCCGCCGGGTTCGCGCGATTCGGCCCGACATTTCGTTGACGTCGGACTTCATCGTCGGCTTCCCCGGCGAGACCGACAGAGACTTCGAGGCGACGCTGAAGCTCGTCGAAGATCTCGAGTTCGACATGTCGTTCACCTTCATGTACAGCCCGCGGCCGGGCACGCCGGCGGCGAGCCTGCCGGATCCGACGCCGTTCGAGGTGAAGCACGAGCGTCTCACGCGTTTGCAGGCGCTGATTCGCAAGCAAGGCGATGCGGTGAGCGCCGCGATGGTCGGCACGACACAGTCGCTGCTCGTGACCGGTGCGGCGAAGAAAGATCTCGGGCAACTGCAGGGCCGCACCGAGAACAATCGGGTCGTCAATTTCACCGGCGGCGACGCGGCGATGCGCGGGCAGTTCGTCGACGTGGTGATCACCGAAGCCATGAGCAATACGCTGCGCGGCAAGGCGGCGTGACCGATTGCCCAAAGCGCAGTCGAAAGTTCATTTGACAGACCTCGGTCGACCGATATCCTAGCGGCCATATGTCCAATCGCACCGTAGTTTGACGGACCAACCGAACCGAGTGGTCGCGCTCACCAGCAGCGTGACGCTCGTGCCGAACGATTCGCTTCGCCTCGCCTCGCTGTGTGGGCCGTTCGATCAGAACCTGAAGTTCATCGAACGGCGCATGGGCGTGCGCATTCGCAACCGCGGCAACGAATTCCAGCTGTCGGGGCCGGCGCAACGCGTCGAGGCGTCCGAGGTGCTGTTGAAAGCGCTGTATGACGACATCGTCGACGGCGAGCCGCTCGAGTCCGAAGCCATACATCTATATCTGCAGGATGCCGGCGTCGACGCGCTCGTGCAGGGCAGCGGTGACGACGGTCTTCTGATCCAAACGCGGCGCAAATCGATCAAGCCGCGCGGCCCGAATCAAACGAGCTACGTGCGCGCGATCCATCAGCACGATGCGAACTTCGGCATCGGCCCCGCGGGCACCGGCAAGACGTATCTCGCGGTCGCGTGTGCGGTCACCGCGCTCGAACAGCAGCGCGTCGGGCGCATTCTGCTCGTGCGGCCGGCGGTCGAAGCGGGCGAGAAGCTCGGCTTCCTGCCCGGCGACCTCGCGCAAAAGATCGATCCGTACCTGCGCCCGCTGTACGACGCGCTGTACGAGATGATGGGCGTCGAGCGCGTTCACAAGTACATCGAACGCAACATCATCGAAGTGGCGCCGCTCGCGTTCATGCGCGGCCGTACCTTGAACAACTCGTTCATCATCTTGGACGAGAGTCAGAACACGACCGTCGAACAGATGAAGATGTTCCTCACGCGCATCGGCTTCGGCTCGACGGCGGTGATCACCGGCGACATCACGCAGATCGATCTGCCGCGCGGCAGCCGCTCCGGTCTCATACACGTGATGGACGTGCTCGCGGGTGTCGAAGGCGTGTCGTTCACGCACTTCACCTCGAAAGACGTCGTGCGCCACCCGCTGGTGCAACGCATCGTCGAAGCGTATGCGCGCCACGACGATGCGAACGACGGCGCGCGACCCGAACGCCGCGAGCGCGACGGTACGGGCTCCGCGCGCGACAGCTCCAGGGATGAAACGCCCTAATATCGCGGTCCAGATTCCCGCCGGCGTCGACTCGGTCCCTCGTGCGACGGAGTTGCGTCGTTGGGCGCGCGCGGCGCTGCAGAAGGTCCACGAAGCCGGCAACATGTGCATCCGCATCGTCGGCACCGACGAGATGGCGGATCTGAACGCGCGCTTCCGCAAGAAGAAAGGCGCGACGAACGTTCTGTCGTTCGGCGCGGACATCGTGATTCCCGACGGCGACGAGCGTTGGCTCGGCGACGTCGTGATCTGCGCGCCGGTCGTCGCGGCCGAGGCCGCCGAGCAACACAAATCGATACGCGATCACTACGCGCATCTGGTGGTGCACGGCGTACTGCACCTGTGCGGTTGCGATCACGAAGAGCCGGCCGAAGCAGAGGTGATGGAGCGGCTCGAAGTCGCCATACTGAAGACCTTCAGCATCGACGATCCATACCGATGAGCGACTCCGAGGTAGACGACTTAGGCGCCGGCAAGCGCTTCCTCGAGCGCGTCGCGGACATGTTCTCGGGCGAGCCGACGTCGCGCTCCGAGCTGATGGAGACGCTGCGTTTCGCCGCCGACCGCGACCTGATCGACGTCGACGTCCTGAACATCCTCTTCGGCGCGATCGGGCTATCCGAGATGCATGCGCGCGACGTGATGATTCCGCGCTCACGGCTCGTGTGCGTGCGCGCGGACGCGACGCCGAAGCAGTTCCTGCCGACGATCGTCGAGTCGCAGCATTCGCGGTTTCCGGTGATCGGCGACGACGTCGACGACGTGCGCGGAATTCTGCATGCGAAGGACATCCTGGCGCTGCTGACGAAGGACAACTGGGACGACTTCGACATCAAGGATTGCATGCGTCCCGCGGCCGTCATTCCGGAGAGCAAGCGCCTGAACGTGTTGCTGCAGGATTTCCGTGCGAACCGCAACCACATGGCGGTCGTCATCGACGAGTACGGCCACATCAGCGGCGCGGTGACGATCGAAGACGTACTCGAACAGATCGTCGGCGACATCGACGACGAGCACGACGTCGACGATCGCGGCGACGTGAAGGAACTCGGCGGCGACAACTACACCGTGAAGGCCACCACGTCGATCGTCGATTTCAACGAGCGCTTCGGCACCGAATTCAGCGGCGCCGAATTCGACACGATCGGCGGCCTCGTGATGAAGCACTTCGGACATTTGCCGAAACGCGACGAAGCGATCGCGATGGGCGACCTGATGTTCGAAGTGCTCAACGCCGACAGCCGCCGCATCCGCCTGATGCGCGTCTATCCCGTCGTTCGGGACCACTGATCGATCGATGCCGAGTCAGCGCGTCAGTCGTGCCCGTACGTTTTGGCTCGCCGTGTTCGCCGGCGTCGCGTTGCCGCTGGCGCTCGCGCCGTTCGACGTGTGGCCGTTGTCGCTGGTGTCGGCGGCGGTGCTGTTTCGGGTGCTCGACGATGCGCGTCCGACGCGCGCGGCTTTCCTCGGTTGGGGCTTCGGCGTCGGCAAGTACGGCGTCGGTGCGTCGTGGATCTACGTCAGCATCCACGAATACGGTCCGGCGCCGGTGTGGCTCGCCGGCTCGTTGGTCGCGCTGTTCGTCGCCGCGATGGCGCTCTTCCCGGCTGCTTTTACCTATGCGTACGCGCGCTGGCTGCGCGGACCGAATCGATATTTGTACGCGGTCGCGTTCAGCGCTGCGTGGGTCGCGCTCGAGTGGACGCTAACGTGGTTCCTGACCGGCTTTCCGTGGCTCTATCTCGGCTACGCGCACCTCGCCGATCCGTTGCGCCATTGGGCGCCCGTTGGCGGGGTGTTGACCGTGAGCTTCGTGACCGCGCTCAGCGCGACGATCGCGGTCGCCGGCATCACGCGCAACGCGGTCCCGCGCCGAGTCGCGATCGGCGTCGCGATCGCGGCGGTACCGTGGGTCATCGGTGCCGGGCTCGGCGCGTTTCGCTGGGTGACGCCCGGCGACGGCGGCACGGTCGCGCTCGTGCAAGGCGACATCCCGCAGGAGTCGAAGTGGCGGCCGGAGACGGTCGAGCCGATTCTCGACCGGTATCGAACGCTGACGGCGCCGTATTGGAAGAACGACCTCGTCATTTGGCCCGAAGCGTCGATCACGTTGTTCGAGCGCGAAGCAGCGCCGTTCATCGAAGAGATGGCTCGGAACGCGAATGCCACCGGTGCCGCGCTCGTCTTCGGCGTGCCGGGGTACGAATTGCTGCCGAACGGTGATCCGATCTTTCGCAACATGGCGGCGGTCGTCGGTAACGGCAGCGGTCACTACGTCAAACGTCGGTTGGTGCCGTTCGGCGAATACGTGCCGCTCGAAGGTCTGTTGCGCGGCCTCATCGAGTTCTTCGACCTGCCGATGTCGCACGCGGGTTCCGGCCCGATGCGACAGGCATTGTTGCAAGCCGGGCGGTGGCGGCTCGCGACGGCGATCTGCTACGAGATCGTGTACGGCGACATGGTCCGCAACGACGCCCGCGATGCCGACGTGATCGTGACGATCTCGAACGATACGTGGTTCGGCCATTCGATCGGGCCGTTGCAGCACCTGCAGATGGCGCAGATGCGCGCGCTCGAGAACGGCCGCTACGTGCTGCGCGCGACGAACAACGGCGTTACCGCGATCATCGACGCGGATGGCGCGATCACCGCGCGCGCGCCGCAATTCGAACCGACCGTGCTGACCGGTACGTTCAGCGGCATGCGCGGTACGACGCCGTACTCGGACGTCGGCGATATGCCGCTGCTCTGCGTGCTGGCCGCCCTCGTCGCGCTCGCGGCGTTCGTTCGCGTGCGCAAACCGGCGCGCTAGGCCGCGTAGAGTCCGACGTGCAGTTGTCGTTTGCGTGGGCGTCGATTACCGTGCGCGTTTTCTTGGCATACCGGTCATGAACAGCAGCGACGAGCGCTACGAGCCGCAAGCCGTCGAACGCAAATGGCAGGCGGAATGGGTGCGCCGCGGAACCAATACGTTCACGCAGCAACAACTGCGCGACGCGAAGGACCCGTTCTACAACTTGATGATGTTTCCGTATCCGTCGGCCGAAGGTCTGCACATCGGCAACATCTATGCGTTCACCGGCGCCGACGTGCACGGCCGGTACTGGCGCTTGCGCGGCAAGACCGTGTTCGAACCGATGGGCTTCGATGCGTTCGGCATCCACTCGGAGAATTACGCGCTCAAGGTCGGCACGAATCCGAACGACCTCATTCCGCGCAACGTCGCGAACTTCACGCGCCAGTTGAAGCGCATTGGCGGCATGTTCGATTGGAACCACTCGGTCGATACGACCGCGCCCGAGTACTACAAGTGGACGCAGTGGGTGTTCTTGAAACTCTTCCACGGCGGTCTCGTCGAGCGGCGCGACGGCGCCGTGAACTGGTGTCCGTCGTGCAAGACGGTGCTCGCGAACGAGCAGGTGATCGCGGGGCGTTGCGAACGGTGCGACTCCGTCGTCGAACAGCGCCGCTTGCCGCAGTGGTATTTCAAGATCAGCCAATATGCCGAGCGGTTGCTCGACCACATCGACGGGCTCGACTGGTCCGACGTCACCCGCAAGGCGCAGGCGAATTGGATCGGCCGTAGCGAAGGGGCCGAGATCGACTTCGCGGTCGCCGGTCTCGCGCAGTCGGTGCGTGTATTCACGACACGGCCGGATACGCTCTTCGGCGCGACGTACCTGGTGCTCGCGCCGGAACATCCGCTCGTCGATGCGATCACGACGGCCGATCGGCGTGCCGCGGTCGATGCGTATCGCGACGCGGTCGCGAAGCGCGACCTGGTCGACCGCAAGAAAGCGGCCGAGAAGGAAAAGACGGGCGAGTTCACCGGCGGCTACTGCATCAATCCCGTCAACGACGCGAAGATTCCGATTTGGATCTCCGACTACGTACTGATGGATTACGGCACCGGCGCGATCATGGCGGTGCCCGGTCACGACGAGCGCGACTTCGAGTTCGCACAGCGTTTCTCGCTACCGATCGTGCGCGTGATCGCCGGAGCCGGCGCAAACGCATCGACGCCGCTCGCGGAGGCGTTCGCTGGCGACGGCGCGTTGGTGAATTCGGGCCGCTTCGACGGCTTGTCGGTCGAAGCCGGCAAAC
>DASRZO010000178.1:0-21562 GCA_035686405.1 Pseudomonadales bacterium
GCCGTTCTTCATCGACTGGATGAATTCGCCGCGGCCGCCGAGCACGTCGCCACGCGTCGGCGCGCTGCGCCGGGTCGTGGTGACGACCGACGATCCGGTCGCGATTCGCAACGTGGTCGCCCTGCTCGGCGTCGACGTCGAGGTCGCCGCCGGTGCACCGAGTCTCGCGATCGCGTTCGCGAGTCCGCGCGGCGAAGTGCGATTCGAAGGGAGCGCGCCGCGCGGGTTTACGCTCGACGACTAACTGCGATCGGCGGACGCCGCGATCCAGCGCCGGGTCCTTCTGCGATGCGGCAGCCTCTGTGCTCGCCCGACGCAGCAACGGATCGCCGCGGCGACGACGCCGGTTACGCGGCGCGGTTCGCCGGCATCTCGGCGCCGATCAGCGCGCCGCGGCGAATCTTCTCGACCGACTTGTCGCGATACACCAGCCACAAGCACAGGCGGTTCAGCGGCGCGATGTAGAACGGCATCTTGCGGCGCAGGTCGAGCCACAACACGACGCGCACCTCGTCCGACTCGTTGGCGGCATCGTGCAGGTAGTTGTCGTCGAAGATGATCCCTTCGCCGTTCTTCCAGTAGTACTTCTCGCCGTTGACGACCAGGTCTTTGTCGAGCTTCGCGTTCTGCGCGCGATCGCCGTTGACTCGAATCCAGCACTGATTGTTCGCGTTGTTGTGTGGAATACGCACGCCGAGGTGGTAGCGCAGGAAGCCCTTGTAATAGCCCCAATGCGGCGTGATCACCTGGTGCGGGTCCAGCACCGAGAAGAACGCCGTGTACACGCCCGGAATGTTGCGAATGAGCGCCGCCGTCTTCGGCGCGAGCCGACAGTTCTCTTCGAGGAAGTCGCCCGACTTGAACATGAAGGCCTTCCACTTCGCCGTGTGGATGCCGCCTCGCGTGTAGCCCGCGCCGAGCGCCTGCACGTCGGTCAGCTTGTCCTTGATGTCGAGCAGCGCCTGACATTCGCGCAGCACGTCGGCGTGACCTGCTTCGAGTTCCTTCAAACCCGGATAGTCGCGATGGAAGTCACGAATGTACGCCGGGGTCTTGCGCATCAAGCCGTGGTCTTCGAACCACGTGTAGACCTCGTTGATCGTCTTCGTGAAGAGCTTCTTCTTCTTCTTGTTCGACAGCTTCTCGAACCGCTGCAGCGCCAATCCCGCGGCGGCTGCGAGCGCGATCAGGAGGCACACCACGACGATCAACGCGACGTTCATCCGAGAACCCTAGGCCAAACCGCCGCGAATTCTAACCCAAGGCCCGCTGCCGGACATGCGTACATTCCCCGATCGCCTACCGCTTCTTGCCTTTGCCGGCCTTGCGCAGCGCGCGATAGAGCGACTTGTCCCAGCGCCGGTTCGCGCACATCCATTCGTGCGGCTCGGCTCGAATCCATTCCTCCATGTGCGCGTTCAGCCGCCGCGTGATCGCGAGCACCCGTGCGTGCTCGGAACCGGCTTGCTCGTCGGCGGCGTGATCGGCGGCGCGCGCGTCGACGTGCTCGTCGGCGCCAGGCCCGTCCAGCGCCACCGGCGGGTACGCCGTCACGCGGAAACGCGCCGGACCGATCCGCTGCGTGCGCATCGGCACGATGTCGCAGCCGTAACGCAGCGCCAGCCGCGCCGGCGTCAGCGACGTCGCCATCGGATGGCCGAAGAACTCGACCGGTTCGCCGTCGTCGGACCACAGGTCGAGCAGCAAGCCGATGCTGCCGCCGCCGCGCAGCTGCGTGATCAAGCCGCGCATCGACTCGCCGCGCGCGAGCATCGTGCAGCCCAGCTGCGTGCGCGCGTGGCTCATCAATTTGTCGAGATGCGGGTTCGTCAACGGCGCGTGCAGCGCGAGCAGCGGCACGCCTTCGCGCGCGAGCGCGAGCGCCATGATTTCCCAGTTGGACAGGTGCGCGCCGAAGAAGATCGCCTGCCGCTCGCGCCGCACGTATCGATCGAGGCCGGCGCGATCCTCGACGACGAGACGCGCACGATCGCGCGCGATCCGTTCGAGCTGCGGATACTCGCCGAACACCAGCCCCATGCTGCGCCACGTTTCCAGCGCGAGCCGTTCGATCGACGGCGCGTCGAGCGCGGGAAACGCCAAGCGCAGGTTGAGCTGCACGAGCGGCGCCTTCGCCGACCGCGGTCCGAACGTACCGACGACCGCGCGACCGATCGCCGCCGAGCGCTCCGGCGACACCGCGCGGAACATCCACCAAAAGAGCCGCATCACGAAGCCTTCGACGGCGAAGAGCAGCGTCCGCAGCCACGCGTAGCGCTTCGCCTGACGATCGAGCGCGCTCGCGAAGATCAGCCGCGCCAACGCATCGCTCCCGACTCGTCCGCGCCGTCGTTCGATATCACGACGATCGCGCCGTCCCGCCAACGGCAGCGCGCTGGCGCGCAGCGGCTTCGGCTGCCCGCTCGACGTCCTTCGGCCAGCGCCGCGCCAAGCACAGCCATTCGGCCGGCGTTTCGCGAATCCACTCCTCGAAATGCCGATTGAGCTTCGCCGTCATCTCCACCGCTTGCACATTCGGGCTCGCACGCGGATCGTCCGCGCGCACCGGCGCGTGCAGCGTCACTTTGAAGCGGCCGCCCGGCAGGCGCTGCGCGCGCACCGGCACGAGTTCGCAATCGAATCGCAGCGCGAGCCGCGCGGGCACGGTATTCGTCGGCATCGGATGGCCGAAGAACGGGATCATTTCACCGCTGTCGAGCCGCACGTCGGAGCCGAGGCCGATCGCCTCGCCGCGCGACAACGCGCCGATCAGCGCGCGCATGCTGTTGTCGCGCGACAACAGCGTCACCGGCAACGCGCTGCGCAACTCGAACATCAGTTGTTCCATATGTGGGTTGGACTCCGGCGCATACACGATCGACAACGGAAAGCCGTAGTGTCCCGCGCAGAAATTCGTCAACGTCCAGGGCCCGATGTGCGCCGTCACGAGTACCGCCGGCTTGCCGCGCTCACGCAGGAACCGCAGCTCGGGCGATGCCTCGAATTCGAGCCGCGCGTCGCGCTCGCGCCAAATCGCCGGCATCTGCACGATCTCCGCCAGCGCCACGCCGACGTTGCCGAAGATGTCGTCGGTCAGCCGTTCGCGTTCGACGTCGGTCAAGTTCGGCAGCGCGACAAAGAGATTGCGGACGACGCGCCGCCGCCGCTTCGATGCCGCGCCGCCGCTGAACGTCGCGAACAGACGATGCGCGAAACGCGTCGCCCGCTCGAGCGGCATTCGGCGCAGCACCGCAACCAACGCACCGATGCCCCACGACTCGATGCGCCATCCGATCTTGTTGAATTCGGGGCGCCGCTTCGCGAGCTTGCGCGGAAGGAAGAAGTACTTGGCCACGCGCGGGAATCGACCGGCTATTTCTTCAGCAGCGAGCCGAGCACGCCGCGGATGATCTGGCGCCCCAACGAACTACCGATGGCGCGCGCCGCGCTCGTCATGAACGCCTCGGTCGCGGTCTGGCGCTGGCGCGACGCCGCCGCCGGACGCGGCGGCGCCGCATCGGCCGAACCGCGCGTCGCTGCAGCCGGCGCTTGCGCGGCGGCTTGCGCCTGATCGGCGCGCGCTTTCAACATTTCGTACGCGGATTCCCGATCCACCGGGGTATCGTACTTGCCGCGGAGCGGCGAACGTGCGATCCGCTCTGCGCGCTCGTTGGCGTCGATCGGGCCGATGCGGCCTTCCGGCGGCGCGATCAGCGTGCGCGCCACCGGCTGCGGCGCGCCTTTCGCGTCGAGCGTCGACACCAACGCTTCGCCGATGCCGAGCTCGGTGACGGTGCTTTCGACGTCGAGCCCCGGCTTCGCGCGAAACCCCTGCGCGACCGATTTGATCACGGTGCGATCCTTCGGCGTGAACGCGCGCAACGCGTGCTGTACCTTGAGTCCCAATTGTCCGAGCACCGACTCCGGCACGTCGAGCGGACTCTGCGTGACGAAATACACGCCGACGCCCTTCGAGCGAATCAGCCGCACGACCTGTTCGATCTTGTCGAGCAACGGCTTCGGTGCGCCGTCGAAGAGCAGATGCGCTTCGTCGAAGAAGAGCACGAGCTTCGGCCGATCGAGATCGCCCGCTTCCGGCAAGTGTTCGAAGAGTTCCGACAGCATCCACAACAACAATGCCGCGTACACGCGCGGCGCCTTCTGCACGAGCTGGGTCGCATCGAGGATGCTGACGACGCCGTTGCCGGAGAAATCGACTTGCATCAAATCGTCGAGCGATAGCGCCGGCTCGCCGAAGAATTTCTCGGCGCCCTGCTCCTCGAGCACCATCAAGCCGCGCTGAATCGCGCCGACCGAGGCGGCGGTGATGTTGCCGTACGTCGTGCGCAAGTTCGCGCCTTGATCGACCATCCACGCGAGCAGCGCCTTCAGGTCTTTCAAATCGAGCAGCAGCAGACCTTGCTCGTCGGCGATGCGGAACGCCGCGTACAGCACCCCGCTCTGCGTATCGTTCAGCTCGAGCAAGTTCGCGAGCAACAACGGCCCGACGTCGGAGATGGTCGTGCGAATCGGATGGCCGTTCGTGCCGTACACGTCCCAGAACGCGACCGGCGAACCGCGCTGTTGATAGCCGTCGCGCGGAATCAGCTTCAACCGGCGCTCGGTCTCGGCGTTCGGTTTGCCGGGCGCAGCGATACCGGAGAGGTCGCCTTTGACGTCGGCGGCGAACACCGGCACGCCGATCCGCGAGAAACCTTCGGCGAGCACTTGCAGCGTCACTGTCTTGCCGGTGCCCGTCGCACCGGCGACGAGACCGTGTCGGTTGCTCATCGCGCCGAGCTGCACGACCGCTTGGCCGTTGTCGCCGCCGATGACGATGTCGGTTGCCGCCACGCGCGGACTCCGTGTTTGCGAGGGCGCAATGATAACCAAGATCTCGGGTATGATCCGGGCGATCCACGGGGGTAGAGACCTCGTTTGAAAGCACCTCAATATGCGCGTGCCGCGACGCGCGCCGGTCGCGTGCCGGTGTCGACGAAGATTTTTCAAGGCATCGGCGCATTGCCGGACACGTACAAGAACTTCGCCTTCAACACGTTCTTGCTCCTGTACTACAACCAAGTTCTCGGTATCCGCGCGGTCGTCGCATCCGCCGCGATCATGGTCGCGCTGATCATCGATGCGATCACCGATCCGATCGTCGGCTCGTTCTCCGACAACCTGCGCAGCCGGCTGGGCCGCCGCCACCCGCTGATGTACGCATCGGCGCTGCCGCTCGGCCTGAGTCTGTATCTCGTGTTCTCGCCTCCGGCAGGCTTCACCGAGTGGCAGCTGTGCGCGTGGCTCGCGACGTTCGCGATCGGCGCGCGCGTCGCGATGTCGTTCTACCTCGTGCCGTGGAACGCACTCTTCGCCGAGTTCTCCGACGACTACGCCGAGCGCTCGTCGATCGTCACGTATCGCTATTTCGCCGGCTGGACCGGCGGGCTGTTGTTCACGATCGCCGCTTGGACCTACATCTTCCCCAGTTCTGCCGAGTTCACGAAGGGGCAACTCAACCCGGCCGCCTATCACGTGTTCGCGCCGGTGCTCGCGTTGCTCGTCACCGCGGCAGTGCTGATCACGACGCACTTCACGCGCAGCGAGATTCCGTACTTGCTGCAACCGACGTCGACACCCGAGCCGTTTTCGTTGCAGCGCGTCTTCGGCGAGGTGCTGCTCGCGCTGCGCAACGGCGACTTCCTCGTGCTGTTCATGACGCTGCTGCTGGCCTCGGCGATCGGCGGCACCGTCGAAGCGCTCAACATCTACATGCAGACGTATTTCTGGGGGCTGAACGGCGAACAGCTGCGTTGGTTCGGACTCGCGTTCTTCGGCTTCCTCGCCGCGTTCTCGATGATGCCGGTCCTGCAAGCGCGTTTCGACAAGAAGCGACTCGTCATCGTCGGCTTGCTGTTCCTCGTCGCCAACGGCGTCGCCGTGATCGGCGCGCGCTTCATCGATCTGTTGCCTCCGAACGGCTCGCCGGCGCTGCTGCCGGTCTTGATCGCGAACGAGATCGTCCGCATCGCCGTTGCGACCGTCGTCGGGATCATGTTCATTTCGATGATCGCCGACGCGCTCGACGCGCAGGAGCTGAACACCGGCCGACGGCAAGAAGGCGTGTTCTCCGCGGCGCTGTCGTTCTCGGCGAAAGCGACGTCGGGGCTCGGCATCCTGCTCGGCGGCATCATCCTCGACTACGTCGTCGCGTTTCCGCGCAGCGTCAACGGCACGCCGGTAACGGTCGATCCGTCGACCGTGCGATTGCTCGGCTGGATCGCCGGTATCGCGCTGCCGCTGCTGTATCTATTCCCGTTCTCGCTGATCGCGCGCTACAAGATCACGCGCGAAATGCACGCGGAGATCCGCAAGCAACTCGACGCGCGGCATGCCGTGACGAACGGCGGCGAAAAGCACGACGGCGGCGCTTGAAGCGAACGCCAAACGCGGCCGCAGCGCGGCCAACGACATCACTCGACCGCCGGAGACCGTCATGGCCAACCCGATTTTGAAGATGCTCGCGAGGCTCAACGCCGCCGTCTACAAGGCGACCGACGGCAAGTGGATGGGCAAGATGGGCAAGAGCGACATCTGCGTCGTGCGCATGCAGGGCGCGCGCAGCGGCAATTGGCGCGACGTGCCGCTGATGTACGTACCGAACGGCGACGGCGTCATCCTGGTCGCGTCGCTCGGCGGCGCCCCGAAGAATCCGGTTTGGTATCACAACCTGATTGCGCACCCGGACATCGAAGTGATCGTCCGCGACAAGACGTCGAAGCTGCGTGCGCGTCTGGCGAGTCCCGAGGAAAAGGCCGCTGCGTGGCCGCGCTGCGTCGCCGCATATCCGGCGTACGCCGACTATCAGAAGCGCACGACCCGCGACATTCCGGTGTTCATCTGCGATCCGCGCTGATCGCGAACGCGCCGTGCTCCCGCGCTTCGCGCGACGCGCTCAGGCCGCGCGGAACCGTATCGGCATCCGCTTCGGCCCCGAGATGAAGTTCGACGGCAGCCATTCCGGTTGTTCGGCGAGTTCGATGGCGTCCATTCGCCGCATCACTTCGCGCAGCAACGCATCGATCTCGACGCGGGCGATGTGTTGGCCGAGGCACACGTGGGCGCCGGCACCGAAGGCGATGTGCGGGTTCGGATTGCGCGACAGATCGAGCCGGTACGGATCGGCGAACGCGCGTTCGTCGAAATTCGCGGCGCCGAAATACCGCACCACCTTGTCGCCGGCCTTGATCGCCTGGCCCGCGATCGCGGTGTCGCGGCGCGCGGTGCGGCGCATGTAGATCACCGGGCTCACCCAGCGCAGCAATTCGTCGCGCGCCGACGGCAGCAGCGCATCCAGATCGGCGCGCAGCCTTGCGAACTCGTCCGGGTGATCTAGCAGTGCGAGCAAGCCCGCCGCGACGAGATTGCGCGTCGTGTCGCCGCCGGCGTCGACGAGCAGCAAGAAGAACAACTGAAAGTCGATGTCGTCGAGCTTGCGCCCGTCGACCTCGGCGGCGAGCAGCTTGCTCGACAGATCGTTCGCCGGTCGCGCGCGCTTCTCCTGAATCACGCCGTGCGCATACGTGAACATTTCCATCACCGCCGCCGCTTGCGCGCCGTCCGGCACCGCTTCGGCCGCCGAGTGGATCGTCTCGGTCAGCTGATAGAGCTTGCGGCCGTCGTCGAGCGGGATGCCCATGAGTTCCGCGATCACGTACGACGGCATCTCGCCCGCGATGTCGGCGACGAAATCGCATTCGCCGCGGTCGATCACGCGATCGACGATCTGCCTCGCCAACGCTTCGACGCGGGGGCGCAGCGCGGCCGCAGGCGCTTGCGTGAATTCGCGGCTGATCAGCCGGCGGAACGCCGTGTGCTGCGGCGGATCCATCATGAGCATCATCTTGTGGTCGGCGATCGTCATCGCGCCGCCGGCCGGATCCGCGATCATGATCGTCGGCTCCGACGAGAACGTCTCCGGATCGCGTCCCATCGCGCGCACGTCTTCGAACCGCGTCACCGCCCAGAAACCGGGACCGCCGGGCTCCTCGTGCCAATACACCGGCGCGTGTTCGCGCAGCCAACGGTATTGCGCGTGCGGGTGCCCGCTGGCGAAGCTCGACGGACTCAACAGATCGATTTTCATGGGCGACCTTCGTTCGATGCGGCGACGACGCGCGCCGCCGGTGAGTGATGCAGGCGCAACGACAGATGCTCGAATCCGCGCAGCAGATGCGACGGCACGCGCTGCGCCGCGCCGGCGCCTCGTTCGATCGTCGCCGCGCGGCCGAGCAACGCCGTCATCGCAACGCGCGCTTCGAGCCGCGCGAGCGGCGCGCCGATGCAGAAATGCACGCCGTAACCGAACGCGAGGTGGCGGCCGCGCGTGCGGTCGAGCCGAAACTCGTCCGGCGCGTCGAACTGCGACGCGTCGCGATTGGCCGAGCCCATCACGACGATCACGCGGTCGCCCGCCGCGATCGTCTTCGAGTGCAACGTCACCTCGGTCGTCGCCGCGCGCATCAGGAACTGGACCGGGCTGTCGTACCGCAACAGTTCCTCGATCGCCGGTTCGATCAGCGCCGGATCGGCGCGCAACCGTTGCCACAGCTCCGGCCGGTCGGCGAGTACGTTCAGCAAATTGCCGAGCAGATTCGTCGTGGTCTCGTTGCCGGCGATCAACAGCAGCACGCAGAAGCCGACGATCTCCCACTCCGACAGGCCCTTGCCGTCGACTTCGGCGTTCACGACCGCGCTGACCAGATCGCCGGCCGGCCGGGCCCGCCGCTCCGGAATCAAACCGCGGAAGAACGCCGCCATTTCCATGATTTCGGATTGGCGCGCCTGCTGCGTCGCGCCCGCGAGCGTACCGGTCAACGCATCGGACCAGCGCTTGAAGTCCTCCTTCCGCTCTTCCGGAATACCCATCATCCGCGCGATCACGGTCACCGGCAGCGGCGTCGTCAGCGCCTGCACGATATCGACGTCCCGGTCGCGCGGCAGCGCCCCGACGAGATCGTTGGCGATCGCGCAAACGTCGCCTTCCATGCTCTTCAGCATCGCCGTCGTGAACGCCTTGTTGACGATCGAGCGCAACTGCGTGTGCCGCGGCGGATCGTCGGTGATCGGCGGCAGCTGCGTACCCAACCCGCCCATCGCGCTCGATGAGAACCGTTGGTGGTCCTTCAACACGTTCATCACGTCGTCGTGCCGCGACAGCACCCAATGCCCGCTCTGCGCGTCGAACCAAATCGGATGGCGTTCGCGCCACTGGGCATAACGCGGATAAGGATCGCGAATCTGAGCATCGTCGAAGATTCGTAGTACGTCGGTCACGGATTTCGCCTCGATGAGCTGGCGCTAGAATAGCCGATCACGTCCTACTCACCCTATTCAAAGGCCGGTCGATGGGTCATCGCACCCCGTTGCTCGCGATCGCAGTCGGGCTGCTCGTGACCACCGCGCTCGGCGGCGGCTGGGCCGGCGCCGGTTGGGGTTGGGACGCGGCCAATGCGCTCGGCTTCGCCGCGGCCGCATTGATCGTCTTCCTGCACGTCGAGACCGGCGCAGCGCGCAACCGTCCCGTCGCGCTCGCGGCATTCCATTCGAAGCTGCATGCCAACGTCGCCGCGCTGGCGCTCGGATTCGCGGTCGTCCACGTCGCCGGCCTCACCGCCGACGACCGCATGACGCTCGAGTATTGGGCGCTGTCGGCGCCGCCGTACATGCTCGCCGGTTTCGTCGCGCTGCTTGTGATGATCGCGGTTGTCGCGAGCGCGTATCCGCGACCGCGCCGCGCGGTATTCGATTCGCCGCAACGTTTTCGTCGTCTGCACGGCATCGCGTCCCTCGCACTGACCGCGCTCGTCGCATGGCACATCGCCGGCAGCGCGCTGTATCTCGACACGCGCGTGAAGCAGACGTTGTTCGCCGCCGCGCTCGTCGGCGTCCCGGCCTGGCTGTCGTGGCGACCGGCGTTCGAGCGACCGTTGCTCGACGCGCCGCGACGCGACGCGACGGAGGCCCGGCGCGAAACGGTGTGGATCGGCGCCGCCCTCGTCGCCATCGCCGCGCTCTTCACCTTGCTGCGGAATCTACGGTGACGGCGCGTCGCGTGGCCGTCGCCGTCGTCGGTGCGGTGCTGATCGCGCTCGCGCTCGCGGCGGGCAACGGTCGACGCGACGCGGTCGAGACGCGGCGGCTGTTACCGCTGACGTTCGCGCACGTCGACCATCGGTCGGTCAATTGCATCACGTGCCACCACAATTTCGTCGACTCGACCGGTCAAGGACTCTGCATCGACTGCCACAAGACGAACGCGCAGGTGCGCCTCGACATCGAACCGATGTTCCATACGCTCTGCCGGAATTGTCATGTCGCGAAACGCACGGCCGGTGAGAAGGCCGGGCCGGTGCGCCGCTGCACCGACTGCCACACCGCCGACGACGCGCCTTAGGGCATCGGCCCCAAATGCATCGACCGTAGTACACTCGCCGGCACTCCGATTCGTGACACTCCGTTCAAGCCGTACTCCGTTCAATCCGTAATGATGCTCGCGCCATGACAGGTCGGAACGTTCGTTCGTTGGGCCAGCGCTTTTCGACGCCGAAGAGCGCGCAAACCTACCAACGCGTGCTCGACGCCGCGATCGATTGCTTTCGCGACCTCGGCTACCACCGCACGAACATGTCGAACATCGCCGAACGCGCCGGCGTGACGCGCGGCCGCGTGCAGTACTACTTCGACAGCACCGAACATCTGCTGTCGGATGCGGCGCACGCACTGCTCGGGCGCGTGTGGGGCCGATACATGGAGAAGCTGTCCGCCGGCGCCGCATCGGCCGAGGCCTTCGACGAACTGATGAAGCTGCGACACGATCCCGATCAGCTCGCTTGGCTCGAATTGGTCGCGGCATCGCGCAACGAACCAACGCTGCGCCGCGTCGTCGAGCGCGCGCAGACGGAATTCGACGAACACGCACTCGAAGCACAGCGCAAGCTGCTGAACATCTCGTCGCCCGACGACGAAGCGAAGCTGCGCGTCGCGTCCGATTTGGTCTTACTGCTGTTGAACGCGATGACGCTGAGCGTCATCACCGTCGAACGCGAAAAACGCTTCGCCGCACTAGAGCGCGCCCTCGGAGAGATGTTAGCCGGCTACTGGGCTGCGACGCGCTGACGCAATTCGCACGGCGAACGACCGTATGCGCGTCGACCCCGCTCAGACCGGCGCGCCGCGCAGCAAACGCGGCGTTCGGCGCGGCGGTAGATGGTCGTACAAATCCGCCACGAGCTCGCCGCGCAATGCACGTCTAGCCGGGTCGTCCCACAGATTGATCGCGGCGCCCGGATCGGCGCTCAAGTCGTACAACTCGCCTTCGCTGCCGTCGTAGAGACTGCCCTTCTCGTACGCGCTCAACAGCCAACCGTCGCGATAAATCGTGCGGATGTGTATGTCGACCGGCCCGTGCTCGCTGTCCCATTCGGTCAACACGCGCTCGCGTCGCTGTGCGTCGGCCTCGGCGCCGGACACCGGCAGCGCGCGACCTTCGACCCAGTCCGGTTCCGCGACGCCCGCGATACGGCAGAACGTTTGCGCGAGATCGACGTGGCCGACCGGTGCGGCGACCGTCGCCGGTGCGATCTTCGCGCTGCGCGCCGGACGCCAGATCAACGGCAGCCGCATCAACGCGTCGCAGTGATACGGTCCTTTGAACAAGAGGCCGTAGTCACCTTGGAATTCGCCGTGGTCGGTCGTAAAAATCACGTCGGTGTCGTCGCCCCAGCCGCGCTGCGCGATTCTGTCGAGCACGCGGCCGCACGCCTCGTCGATCAACTCGTTCTCGATGTGATTCATCGCGTTGATCTCGCGCACCTGTTCGGCCGTTAGATCGCACGGCCTGAAACCGCGCGGCGACTCCAAGTTCGTCCACAGCGAACCGTCGTAGTACCCGAGCCAATGCCGCGGCTTGCGCTCGAGCACCGCGACCGCCGCGTCGCGGCTGCGCGGATAGAGTTCCGGCAGCGGCACGTCGCGCCAATCGACGCGCGCGCGTTCGCTCGCCGGCGGATCCCACGGATGGTGCGGGTCCGGAAAGCTCATCCACACGAACCAGTCGGCGTCGGCCGGCAAGCTGTCGAGCCACGCGATCGTGCGCTGCGCGACCCAGTCGGTGTGGTAGATCTCGCGCGAAACCGGGTTGTCCCACACCTGAATCGCGCCGGTCGCGCCGCCGCCCTGCGTGTTCTGCCCGCCCTGCGGGCCGATCATCGGATAGAACTTCGCGATCGCGTCAGGATGATTGCGATCGAGCCACACGTCGTAGTGCGAGTGCCCGAGATAGAAGTGGTTCGCGAGTTCCATCCGCTCGAACCCGCGATGCGGCCCGGTCGCGCCTTCGCGCGCCATCCGATTCTCGTAGTACGTCGCCGGATCGCCGAGCCACGGCTCGAAGTGCGCCTTGCCGAAGAGACCCGTGCGGTAGCCGTGCTGCGCGAGCCAATGCGCGATCGTCGGCGTTTCCTCCGGCAACGACACGCCGTTCATCCACACGCCGTGCGTCGCGACGTACTGGCCGGTGATGATCGTCGCGCGCGCCGGCATGCAGACGACGTGCTGATTGTGCGCGCGCGTGTAGTTGATACCGTCGCGCGCGAGCCCGTCGAGCACCGGCGTGCGCGCCACCGTACCGCCGTTACAGCCGAGCGCGTCGTGGCGCATCTGATCGGTCGTGATCAAGAGAATCTTGCGGCCCATCGTCTTGTCCCCCTTCGCTCCGGCCTCGCTCGAGTTCGATCGTTCCGAAGTCCGCTATTGAAAGAAGCCCGGCGTCATCCGAAGCGCTCGAGCGTCGCCGGCAAATGCTCGATCGAATCGAGCACCGCCGCGGCCCCGTCGAAATCGTGCGCGTCGCCGAAGAAGCGGTTGCGCACGATCACGCAGCGGACCCCCGCGGCCCGCGCCGAACCGAGCCCTTGCGCCGAGTCTTCGACCACGACCGCTTCGTGCGGCGCGGCGCGCAAACGTTCCAGCGCCGCGAGGTAGCCGTCCGGCGCCGGCTTCTCGGTCACGAAATCCTCGCGCGTCAGCACGAACTCCATGTGCCGCGTCAGCGCACCGTCGGCGTGCAGCAGCTCGAAGTTGCGCCGCAGCGACGTCGTCACGATCGCCATACGGTATTTCGTCGCGAGCTCGGCGAGCACCGCGCGCACGCCGGGAATCTCCCGCGATGCGCCTTGAATGAACTGTTGGTAGTAGGTATCGCGTATCGCGCGATGGCGTTCGATCGTGGCCGCACCGAGCCCGAGCACCTGCGGCAGATCCCAAGCCGACTCGCCGGCCGCACGCAGCGCGTAGTACTCGGCACGGTCGAGCTCGACGCCGCATTCGGCGAGCGCCCGCCGCGTGGCTTCGAAGTACCCGCCTTCGGTATCGACCAGAACGCCGTCGTTGTCCCAGAGGACGTACCGCAAGCCCACTGCGTCAGACCTTCAGCAGACCCCCCGCAGGCGCCGGCCGCGCGCGCTGGTTGTAGAGCATCTTGCGCAGCCGATCGATCTCTTCCTTCGACAACTTCGAGAAGTCCTGCGTGAAGTCCGAGCCGACCGCCATGCCGCGTTGCACCGCGGGCCGCGCGCCGAGCTCTTCGAACCAGCGCTTGAAGTACGGGAATTCGTCGATGTTCTGTCCCTGCGCCTCCCAACCGATCGTCCACGGATAGCAGATCATGTCGGCGATCGTGTACTCGTCGCCGATCAGATAGCGCTTGTCGTACAGCGCGTTGTTGAGCACGCCGTACAGACGATTCACTTCGTCGGTGAAACGACGGATCGCATACGACTGGTCGCCTTGGCCGTCGCCGAGCCGGCGGAAGTGACCGCACTCGCCCGTCTTCGGCCCTTGGTTCGCCATCTGCCAGATCACCCACTGCACGACGTCGTAACGTTTGCGCGGCGCTTGCGGGAAGAATCGTCCGGCCTTCTCGGCCACGTACATCATGATCGCGCCCGATTCGAAGATCGCGATCGGTTCGCCGCCGCCGAGCGGTTCGTGGTCGACCAACGCCGGCATGCGGTTGTTCGGATTGATCTTCAGGAATTCCGGCGTGAACTGATCGCCGCGGCCGATGTTGCACGGCACGACGCGATACGGCATGCCGATTTCTTCGAGCAGGATCGTGACCTTCTTGCCGTTCGGCGTCGGCCAGTAGTGCAGATCGATCATCGCGCGCTCCAACGTTGCTCCGGGCTCGACAGGATACACGCGCCCGTCGCGGCCGCGAGGGCGCGGCCGCGTCGGACACCGCTGGGGCGGGCCGATGCGACTGTGATGGCCAACACGCCTCTCCTCTCGAATTTCCTGAAGAGTTCGCCATGGTGGGCAGCGGAAGGCGAGAGACGTGCCACACACCGTCATCCCCCGATAACGAATCGTTGGAGCGTCGGGGAACGCACGTGCCACGCCCACTGCAATCGTCATTCGCCTACGCGCTGATTGCGCTAGTCGTTTTGTCATCGGCAGGCTGCGGCGGAGGCTCCGCCGCCAACTCGGGCACTCCTTTGACCCCGAGTGCCGTGACGACGTTGACGGCCGACGCCGGCGGCATTTGCGAGACGCTCCTGACCGGAGAGACCTACACGCGAACCCCGCCGCCACTCGCCTGCAACCAAGGTGGCGACCCCTACACCGCCTACCTCGACGGCAGCGGATCGACGGCTCCGGACCACGCCGCGCTCACCTACGTGTGGTCGTTCGTGTCCAAGCCGACGGGCAGCAACGCGGCACTGACGAACGCCGATACCGTGAACCCGACGTTCGTACCCGACAAGGCGGGACCGTACACGGTGCAGCTCATCGTCAGCGCCAATGGCGTGTCGAGCCCGCGGGCCGTCGCCCTGGTCGTGGCACTCGACGACGCGGCGCTCGATCCGGATCCGACGACGCAACCCGACGCCACCCCGTACAGCTTTCACGGCGGCCTCTCCGACAACTGCAGTTCGTGTCACACCGCGAACGCGGACCCCGGCATCCAGGCCAAGTCGAGTGCACACATGGCGACGAGCAATGTGTGTCAGGCATGTCACTCGCCGCTCGGTTTCAACACCACGGAGTTCGTCGACCACGCCGAGGTATTCGGTCAATGCAGCGACTGTCACGACGGCGTGACCGCTACGGGCAAATCGGCAAACCATCCGGTCACCACCCAAGACTGCGGCGATTGCCACAACACGACGAGCTTCGTGAATCTCAACCCGGATGGAACGTTCGATCACACCGGCATCACCGGCGGTTGCTCGGCCTGCCACAACGGCACCGTCGCGATCGGCACCGCGAGCGACCCGAGCCCGTCGGGGCATCCGAGCATTTCCGTCGAATGCAACGCGTGCCACACCACGGTGACGTTCGCGGCGCCGTTCCCGAATCACGCCGACTCCACCGTCGTCGTACCGGGCACCTGCGGCCAAAGCGGGTGCCACGACGGCCACAGCGTGATGGGGAACGGCGTGGCAATCGTCGGGAAGAACTCCGCGCCGAATCCGCATCCGGACACCGGCAACATCACGCAAGCGTGCGATGCGTGCCACAACACCGCCAGCTTCGACATGGGCGGCGTGTTCGATCACGGGGTCTTGGCGTTGCACCCGATCGCATGCAAGTCCTGCCACGACGGATCGAGTGCCACCGGACAAATCGCCGGCCACATTCCGACCGCGCCGACGTCCGACTGCAGCAACTGTCACAACACGTCGACATTCGTCGGCGGGTTCGTCGATCACACGTCATCCGCCGTCACCGGCGCCGCGTGCACGGATTGCCACGACGGCGCGCATACGTGGAGCTTCGTGGATTCGACCGGCGCGACGGTCACGCTGCCGATTCAGGGCACGCCAACGACTCCACCGGTGCTCGTCGACATCCATGCGGCCGTGGCCGGCCAAAGCTGCGGCAACTGCCACGCGCCCGGCGGCAGCTTCGCGCTCGCGACGGTCGATCACAGCAGCTTCGGGTCGCTCGGCAACATCACGCTGCCGCCGCAGTACACGAGTTGCGCCGAATGCCACGACGGAACCGTTGCGACCGGTCAGCCCACGGGTCATGTGCCGACGACGCAAGACTGCGGTGCGTGCCACGATCCGCAACGCAGCGACTGGCTGGGCGCCGCCGGGTTCGATCACTCGAGTCTCGCGATCTCGGGCAACACGTCTACGCCGGCCTGTGCGTCTTGCCACGACGGTACGGCGGCCACCGGTCGATCGCTGACGCACGTTCCGCTGCCCGCGGCGGGACAGGACTGTCTGGTATGCCACGGCACGACGTTCACCGGTTTCGCCATGCCGACGTTCGACCACGCCGCAGCCGGCATCACCAACAACTGCACCAGTTGCCACGACGGCAAATCGCACGACGGCGTGATCGTCATCGCGAAACCGGCCGCGCACTTCCCCACATCCGCCGACTGCAGCCTCTGTCACGCCGATACGACCAACGGCCCGGGCGTCAACGGCACCGCGACCAGCGGTTTTACTCGAGCGGATTCGTTCACCGCCACCGTGCATCCGGCCTACACCACGGGCTGCCGTAGCTGTCACAACAGCGCTTACGACAACGCAACCTACCTTGCTAAGGCGCATCCGAACGATTCGGTACACACGACCGTCGATGCCAACGGTTGGGAATGCAACGCGTGTCATTCGACGACGGGCAACTTCCTCGAAACCAATCCGGTCAATCACCAAGACACGGCCGTCAAGGCGCAACCGTGCGCGAGCTGTCACGTCGCCGGCAATACCACCGGTGCAATCGGCAAAGGCCCGACACACCCGGCGACGTCCAACCTATGTCAGCAATGCCATCAGGCGGGCGGCAGCTTCACCGCGGGGTTCGACCACACGACGTTGAACGTCGGCGGCGCAAACAACGGTCTGGCTTGTTCGACCTGCCACGACGGTGTGACCGCCACCGGCAAGACGGTCGACCACGTTCCGACGGCGCGCGATTGCATCGTGTGTCACGCCGGATATCCGCCGACCGTGGCGTCGTTTGCCGGCGGCACCTTCGATCACAACGGCCCGGAAATGTCCGGCAAGCATTGTATGCAGTGTCACGACGACGCCATCGCCGTCGGCAAGACCAATTTCGGTACCTTCACACACATCGCGACGAGCGCCGATTGCGGTGCGTGCCATACCACCGTCACGTTTGCGAACGCGACTGCGTTCGATCACACCGGCGTGACCGGCGGCTGCGCGGCGTCCGGTTGTCATGCGTCCGGCACGTCCGGCGTCACCGACGTCACCGACGACCCGAATCCGCTTCCGCACATACCCATCCTGCACTCGGGCGCCGAAGTCGATTGCTACGGTTGCCACAAGAACGCCGGCGGCACGTTCGCGAACGCGGCGATGAGTCATACGGTCGTCGCGTTCGAAGCGTGCGAGAGCTGTCACGACGGCAAACACGACGGCAGCAACACAGCCCATGTCGCGACTACCAAGGCATCGACACACTTCGTCACGTCGATCACGACGTGTGCGTCGTGTCATACGAGTACCACCGCGTGGACGACGGTCGCTTACACGCACGTGAGCGGCGGCGGCTATCCCGGCGATCACAGCACGAAGAAGGTGACGTCGTGTACCCAATGTCACAACGACGCGACACCGAACGCGAACATCTCGACGTTCCCGTCCGCCACCTATGGATCCACGTGCGCGGTGTGTCACCTCAGTCAATACAAGAGCGGCCACGGCGGTACGCCCAACGCGAGCCACATGAATTGCGGCCAGTCCGGCTGCCACAAAGTGAGCAGCAGTAGTTTCTGACCGGAACGACCGCTCCGCCGCTCAATCGCTGCCACCGAGTACAACCGTTGGGAGTCGACCTAGCCCGCCGGCAAGCGTCAGAGGGAGCGCTGCGATACGACGATCGCGGTCGAGTCGCGCGGCAGTTGTATCTGCGTGCCGTCGCGGCCGAGCGTGACGCCGCCTTTGTAGATCGCATCGACGCCGTGCAAGAACGCGGCTTCGCTGCCCGGTACCAGGAGCGGCGGTATCACGTGATAGAAGAGCACGTGCCGCACGTTCGCGGCGGCCGCGATTTCCGCCACTTCGACCGGATCGGTGTGATAGCCCGGGATGTCGGACAGGATCTTCGCGACGTTCGTGCGGCCGGCCGCTTCCGCCGCCGCGTGCATCAGGCCGACGAGTTCGCGCGACAGCCCTTCGTGCACGAGCAAGTCCGCGTTCGTCGCGAAGTGCTGCACGTTCTCCGACTTCGCCGTGTCGCCGGAGATCACCGCGGTCCTGCCGCCGTATTCGAACTTGTAGCCGACGGCGGGAATCACCGGATCGTGCTTCACGGCGAACGCCGTCACGGTGAGACCGTCCGCCGACCACACGACGACGCCTTCGCCCGGCTTCGGCGCTGCGAACGGCCGTGCAACGCCGCCGCGTCCTTCCGGCGGTACAACGGTCGGACCGTGGTGCGCGACGCGATAGCCCGCGTCGAGCGCGTACGCCGCGTTGAAGCCGTCGACCACTTGCTCGACGCCGGTCGGGCCGACGACCGGCAACGGATCGTGATGCGAACCGCCGGCCCAACGCAGTTCCGTCAGTTCTCCGAGCCCGTCGATGTGGTCGGAATGGAAATGCGTCAGGAACAGCGCAGTCACGCGACCCGGCGGCAAGCCGAGCCGCGTCAGATTGCGGCCGGCGCCGTCCCCAGCGTCGACTTCATACAGTTGCTTGCCGGCGATGATCGCGACGCACGGACCGGACCGCAACGGATCGGCGAGCGGGCTGCCGGCGCCGCAGAGCACCACTGTCAGGCCGTCAGGCTGCGTGTCGACGGCGTCGGTGGTGATCGCGCGCCCGGCTGCGATCTGCATCAGCGCGACCGCGATCGTTCCGCGCATCGCGTAGCCGACGGCACCGACGACGACCGCGACCGCCACGAGAATCAACAACGCACGTCGCATGTACTCTCCCTCTGCTCTTCGTTCGATGATTGTTCAGCGCTGCCGCAGACCGCAGCCGCGACGGTCCGCGACTCGCTGCTCCGCTGCGTGCTCCGCGGTCGCGCGGCGACTACAGCGCTTCGACCATCGCGTCGATCTGTTGCCACAGATACGGCGCTTCACGCACCGGGGTGCGACCCAAACGCACGACTACGACGTCGCGTTCCGGAATCACTTGAATGCGCTGCCCGTCGTAACCGCCGCAGTGAAAGCGCGGCGTGCCCGGCACCAACCACCAATGCGCGCCGTACGCTTCGATGTCGCTCCGATACGACGGCCGGCGCGCGTAGTCGACCCAGCCCTCCGGCAAGATCCGTCGCCCGTCCCACACGCCGTCGCGCAAATACAGATAGCCGAAGCGCGCGAAGTCTTCGGGCGTCGCGAGACAAAACGACGAGCCGATGAAGGTGCCGGCGTCGTCGAATTTCGGCAACGCCGAACGTACGCCGATCGGCTCGAACAATTCGCGCTGCATGAAGCGCAGCATCTCGGTCGGCCCGCCGACGACGTCGCGCAGAATGCGACAGACGATGTTCGTCGTACCGCTCGAATACGCAAACACCGCGCCCGGCGGATGCGCCAACGGTTTCGCTGCGGCGAAGGCGCCGACGTCGCGGCGGCCGTCGAAATACAACATCGGGATCACGTCGGAGATACCGCCGTCGACGTAGTCCTCGGCGAACTGCAGGCCGGACCGCATCTTCAGCAGTTGATCGAGCGTGATCTCGCGGCGCGGATCGCCGGCGTCTTGCCACTCCGGCACCGCGGCCGGTGCGTGTATGTCGATGCGGCCTTGCCGCACCAGGACGCCGACCAGCGCTTGCGTGATGCTCTTCGCCATCGACCAGGAGTACTGCATGTAGATCGCGTTCGCGCCGTGCGCGTAGCGCTGATGGATGAGCCGCCCGTGCTGCACGACGAGCAACGCGTACGTGACGCCCTGCGCCGGCGTCAGTTCGAACAGCGCGCCGGCATGGCGCGCGAACGCGACCGGATCGCGCGGCTCGGCGATCGCCACCGGCCACGACTCCGTCGCCCAATCGACGCCGTTGGGGTGCTTCGGCAACGGGAACAGCGGTTCGTTCTCGGGCGCGGCGTGTTCAGGCACAGCAAGGACATCCCATCGCACGTTGGAGTTGCTTCGGCGGCGGCATCCGCACGGCAACGCTCGATGCCGGCGCTCCAGCGAGCGACACCGTCGAGATCGACGGGCCGAGGCCGAGGTCGCCGTAGTCGAAGCCGGCATCGCGCGTGTGATCGGCGCGATAACCGGTGTAGATCTGGAACGTCGCTGCATCGACGTTCGTCGCGATGTCGATGGTGTGATCGTCGAGGCGCGACCAGCCGCGGAATTCCTCGCCGTTGCAGCGCACGAACACGCTGTCGACGTCGGGGATCTTCGTCACTCTGAAGTGCGTCTGACGGCCGCGCTCGGACGCGGTCGCGACGTACGAACGAATCTGCAGCATGCCGTGTTCGAGATCGTTCCACGCTTGGCTCAACCCGAGCGTCGGAAATTCGATCCCTTCGACGGTCGGCTGATCGAACTTGGCGAGATTCGGTTTGTTGAAGAGGCGTTGCCAATCGCCGGGATCGGCGACCTCGGTGACCATCAGGTTCGCCGACAACTGACCGCGCGGCCACGGCTCGTCGTAGTGGAAGTAGAACCCGAACTCGCGCTCGCCGATGCCGAAGAAGCGCGGATCGGCGATGCGCTCGAGCGTGTCGTGCAACCGTGCTTCGGTGAGGACGTCGCCGAACTCGCGCGCGAGCATCGCGCCCATGATCAACCCGCGCGGATCCGGCGGCACCGCGACCGGCACGCGCGGATTGCGCCAACCGATGGCTTCGACCGCGGCCAAGTACATCGCTTCGGCGAGCGGTGCATTCTGCGGCAGCACGTACCACGCCGCGGCGAGTCCGCCGCCGGTGCCGACGTGGTGGACGTGGTTGACGATCGGGTCGTAGTACAGCGCGACCGACTTCAGTTTGCCGTCTTCGAAGGTCATGTAGTGCTTGCGCGCGAAGTCGAACCACTCCTCCGCCACCGCGTGCGTGCGCCGGCCGGCGACGTGATCGAACATCTTGAGCCCGAGCCCCGCGGCCGACAGACAATACGGCCAGATCTTCGTGTTCTCGCAATGCGGACCTTCCGGATTGCGCCGCCATTGATCCGTTAGATGGTTCGCAACGCGCTCGTGCGTCCATTCGAACTGACGGTTCTCGAGGCCCGTCACCACGAACGGCCGGTTCCACCGATCGTCGCCGCTGACGTATCGATGCAGGCTCATGATCAAGTTGAAGAAGCCCTTGTAGAACAGCATGCCGTCCGCGCGGATCGGATCGGGCTGCAGTCCCCATGGCTCGACGCCGTTCGCCGTCCATCCCGGCGCATCGTATTCGCCCCACAGATGCGTCGGGATCAGCGTGCCCTTCCACGCTTCGGGATAGATCTTGCGATGCGGATCGGGCCCGATCTGCGTCAACCAATCGACCGCGGCCCAATACGTCGTGTGGCGTTGCACGAGCTCGTCGAGAATCCGCGCA
>DASRZO010000179.1:0-7439 GCA_035686405.1 Pseudomonadales bacterium
CCGTTTCGGATGGCGATCGCACGTGCGGCGTGCCGCAGCGGCGTGCGCGCGCGCGGTTTCACGCTCGCGACGTTCGCTTCGAGTGCGACCGCGTGCGCTGCGCTGCGCGATCGCTTGGGCTTCCCGGCGCGCGAAGCGACCGTGAACCTGCGTCACGGCTATGACGGCGTCGACGCGACGGTGGCGTTCGGCGGACGCGAGATCTTGCGCGTGCGCGGCATCGATCCGGAGCCGATGAGTGTCGACGACGTGCAGTACACCGGTACGCTCAATCTCGCGCATACGCCGAACGGGCTGCGCCTCGTGCAACTCGAAGCCGATCACGTCGCGACGCGGATCGAGCGCTTGCGGGCCGAACTCGCGACGTTCGATGCCTCCGCGTGGGGCAGCGCGCTGCTCGATCCGTATCTCGTCGTCTCGGCGTCGCTCGCGCGCGAGACGGTGACGTTCCCGCCGATCCGGTTCGTCTGTAAGACCGACGAGCTCGCGTTCACCGGCACGGAAGCGGTCGGGGCGGCGTCGCCCGCGACGGACGGCTGAAGATGGCGACACGCGAGATCTACGACGTCTTGATCGTCGGCGCCGGCAGCGCGGGCTCGGTGATCGCGGCGCGCGCATCCGAAGATCCGAACCGCACCGTGTTGTTGCTCGAAGCGGGTCCGGACTACCCGGATCCTTCGGGCACGCCGTTCGACCTCGTCAACAGCCACCAGAACTCGTTGCGCGACCACGACTGGGGGCTCTCGTACGAGCCGACGCGCGGCCGAGTGAATCCGTTTCCGCGCGGTCGCGTGACCGGCGGTTCGAGCGCGGTCAACACGACCATCGCGCTGCGCGGCGTGCCGGAGGACTACGACGAATGGGCCAGCCTCGGCAATCCGTCGTGGGCGTGGGATCGCGTGCTGCCGGCGTTCAAACGGCTCGAGCGCGATCTCGATTTCGGCACGGCGCCGTATCACGGCGACGCGGGACCGATTTCGATTCGTCGTTATCCGCCGAACGAACTGCTGCCGCAGCACGGCGCATTCCTCGAATCGGCGCGCGCGCTCGGCTATCCGGATTGCCCCGACGGCAACGATCCGTGGGCGGCCGGCGCCGGCCCGCAACCGATGAACAAGCTCGGCCGGCTGCGCGTGTCGTGTGCGCTCGGCTATCTCGCGCCGGCGCGGGCGCGGCCGAACCTCACGATCGCGGCGAATACGTTCGTGCGGCGCCTCTCGACCGAGAACGGCCGTTGCACCGGCGTCGAGGTCGAGCGTGCTGACGGAACCGTCGAGGGGATTCGCGCGCGGCTGGTCGTGCTCAGCGCCGGCGCGATCCTGTCGCCGGCGATCTTGCTGCGTTCCGGGATCGGCCCGCGCCCACAGCTCGAAGCGCTCGGAATCGATGTCGTGCGCAACGTGCCCGGTGTCGGCGCGAATCTGTCGGACCACCCGGCGCTGTCGGTCACGTGCGTCGTCAAAGACCCGTCGATCATCGATTTCGATTCGCCGCTCATTCAAACGATCCTGCGCTACACGGCGCAAGGGTCGCAGAAACGCAACGACCTGCAGATCGAACAGATCAGCTTCGTCGGCCGCGCCGGCGGACCGCCGATGTTCGCGATCGCCGCGGTGCTCGAATATCAATACGGCCGCGGCGAATTGCGTTTGAGTTCGGCCGATCCGCATGCGGCGCCGATCATCGACAACCGCTTCTGCGAAGACGCGCGCGACACTGCGCGTCTGGTCGGATGCTTCAAGGACGCGCTCGCGTTCACGCGCACTCGGCCGCTCGCCGACATGATCGAAGCGGTACGCTTTCCCGATCCGGCGAAGCGGCTCGACGACGCCGCCATCGCGGCGTTGTGCAAACGCTTCTCGGGCAGCGGCTTCCATCCGTGCGGCACCGCGAAGATGGGGCCGGCGAGCGACGCGCTCGCGGTCGTCGACGAGCGCGGTTGCTGTCGTTCGATCGACGGGCTGGTCGTCGCGGATGCGTCGATCATGCCGTTCGTGCCGCGCGCGAACACCAACCTCACGTGCATCATGATCGGCGAACACATCGGCGAGCGGCTGCGCATCGCACCGGGAGAGTACGGGCTTTAGAGATGAGCGCAGTCGAGGCGTACCCTAAGACGCCGCCGTCCGAACACGTCCCCGAGTTCGCGTCGACCTCGGTCGGTATGGGCGTCGGTCCTGGAAGGAATCTAACGGTAAAGGACGGGTTTTCGTGATCGAAGAGTTGTACGTCATTTCGTTCGAGGAAGTGTTGTATGGCAGCATTCTGCTCGCGCTGACGATGGCGATTCACGGCGCCGGCATGTTGGCGACACTGCGGGTCAACGACACGTTGCACGAACGCTTCCGCGACTCTCAGTCGTTCATGGTCGGCGTCGGCATCATCATCCTCGCGAGTTGGGTGATGCTGCTGACGAGCCTGGTCGAGGTGATCGTCTGGGCGGCGTTTTTCGTCTTGAAGCACGCGCAGCCGGGCCATGGTGTCGCGATCTACAACTCGCTGTTGAACTACACGGAACTGCAAGCCGGCTATCTACCGCAGCGCTGGCATCTGCTCGAAGGGCTGCTCGGACTCGCCGGGCTGATGACGATGGCGTGGTCGGCCGGCACGTTGTACGCACTCGTCGACGTGTTCCAGAAGCAGCAGCTCGCGACGTTCGCGCTGCGCCGCCACAAGAATTCGGGCCAACAGTGATCAAGCGAACCCTGACCGCGTTGGCAGCGGCGGTCGGGTTCGGCGTCGTGTGGGCGGTGCTCGTCGCGACCGCCGCGCTGCAAGGTTGGTTCGACTCGCCCATCGCACCGCGCGGCGACGCGCGCGCGTTCATGGATGACGCTCGTCGAGCAGGGTCGCGTCGATCTCGACGCGCCGATCTCGAAATACGTCACGCGCTGGAAGCTGCCGCCGAGCGATTTCGATAACGACGGCGTCACGGTGCGACGGCTGCTGAGCCACACCGCCCGATTGATCTGAAACCCGCGACGCACTACCGCTTCACCGCGCTCGCCGCGGCGTCGCGCCGGGCGGCCTGACGGATCGGTTGGGGCGCTACCGGAACTGGCGCACGATCGCGGACCCGAGGATCCACGAACCCATCAGCGTCAGCAGTAGGAATGCGATGCGCCGCAGCGTCGCTTCCGCCATCGGCGGCGGTCGGTGGCGGCCGAGCCAGGTTCCGACCAACACCACCGGCAGTGCGGCGCCGGCGAGTTGCCAGACGGCGGCGGTCAGACCGCCCGTCACGCCGACCGCGACGACGCGAACGGCCGTGGACACGGCGAAACAGCCGAGCAGCGTCGCGCGGATTTCGGTCACCGGCAGCGGTTGCCGATACGCGAACCAGCCGATCACCGGACCCGACGCGGCGAACAATCCGCCCAGCAAGCCGCCGGCGAATCCGGCCGCCGTCGCCGCCGCGGTGCTCGACGGCCGCTCGCGCAAGCGCGGACGGAACATCATCGATCCGGATCCTGCGACGAGGAACGCGCCGAGCAACAGTTCCAGTACGAAGCTCGCGTGTGTCGACAACACGCCGAGCAGCCACACGCCGAGCGCGATCGCCGGTGTCTGACCGAGTGCCAGGCCGCGGAAGATCCGGCCGTGCACGAGGTGGTAGTGGCCGCGCAGCGACAGCGCGATGTTGACGAAGGACAGCAGACTCACGACCGCGGACGCGGTGTCGAGTGCAACGAGTCGCGCGCTCGACACGCACGCGATGATCATCAACCCCATCGCGAAACCGGCGACCGACTGCACGTAGCTGCCGAGGAATGCGGCAAACAGAAACGTCGCGGTCTGGAGGGCGCTCATCGCAAGCGGCGCTCGCTGCGGCGGTCGGATGGGGCCGCATCGTAGGCGGTCGCTCTTTCGGTGCAAACAGATTCGACGCAACCGGGTACAATTTGAAACGGCTTTTAATTTCACCTAGCGTCGACGTTGAACGAGGGAGGAGTGCGAATGGCGGATCCCGACGCGCGGGACCCCGACGTGCTGGTCGTCGGTGCCGGATTTGCCGGCATGTACGCGGTGCACCGGTTCCGCAACCAAGGGCTCGCAGTGACGGTGCTCGAAGCCGGCTCGGACGTCGGCGGGACGTGGTACTGGAACCGCTACCCCGGCGCGCGCTGTGACGTGCCGAGCCTCGAATACTCGTACGGCTTTTCGCCCGAGCTCGAACAGGAATGGGACTGGCCCGAGGTGTTTTCGGCGCAGGGCGACATCCTGCGTTACGCGAATCATGTCGCCGACAGGTTCGATCTGCGGCGCGACATGCGCTTCGACTCGCGCGTCGTCGCGGTCGAGTGGCGCGACGACGTCGGCCGCTGGCGGCTGACGACGGAGGCCGGCGCGCACTACGAAGCGCCGTTCTGTGTGATGGCGACCGGCTGTCTGTCGGTGCCGATCACGCCGAATGTTCCCGGCGCCGAGAGTTTCCGCGGCGAGGTCTACCACACGGGACGTTGGCCGCAGGAATCGGTCGACCTCGCCGGCAAGCGCGTCGGCATCATCGGCACCGGTTCGTCTGGCGTGCAGGCGATTCCGGAACTGGCGCGCCAGGCGGGACATTTGACGGTCTTCCAACGCACGCCGGTGTACACCGTGCCGGCGAATCGCAAACGCATGCGCGCGGCCGTGCAGCAGGAGTTTCGCGACAACTATCGCGCGATCCGCGAGATGCAGCAGAACAACCGCGGCGGCGTGTCGAACTTCCGGCCGCGCAAGAGCGTGCAGCGGGACGAACCGACTGCGACTCCGGCTGCGCAGCCGCAGCGCTTGCTCGATCTAACCGATGCGCAACGGCGCGAGACGATCGATCGCTTCGGCCTCGGCGCGTTGCTCGCGTTCCCGGATGTCTACAGCGACCCGCGCGCGAACGAAATCGCGAACGCGCTGTATCGCGACACCGTCCGCACGATGGTGCGCGACCCGGAGACGGCCGAACGCTTGTTGCCGAAGACGTACGGTCTCGGTTGCAAGCGGCAGGTGATCGATCGCGATTACTACGACACGTTCAACCGCGACAACGTGACCCTGGTCGATCTCGTCGAGACGCCGATCGAAACCGTCGACGCGACCGGCGTGCGCACCAGCGCGCGTCACTACGATCTCGACGTGCTCGTCTACGCGACGGGTTTCGACGCGATGACCGGCGCGCTGCTGCGCGCGAACATCAAGGGCCGCGGCGGGCGCGCGCTCGCCGACAAGTGGTGCGACGGACCGGTCGCCTATCTCGGTCTGCAGATGGCCGGCTTCCCGAATCTGTTCACCGTGACCGGGCCCGGCAGCCCGTCGGTCTTGTGCAACATGCTGGTCGCGATCGAGCAGCACGTGAACTGGATCGGCGACTGCATCGCGTACCTACGCGCGAACGGGTTGCGTACGATCGAACCGCGCCCCGAGTCGGAGACGGCGTGGGTCGCGCACGTGAACGAGGTCGCTGCGGGTACGATGTTCACGGCGCCGACGTGCAATTCCTGGTACCTCGGCGCCAACGTGCCCGGTAAGGCGCGTATCTTCATGCCGTACGTCGGCGGATACCCGCGCTACCGGGCGCGTTGCGAGCACGAGGCGGCGCATGACTACGAGGGCTTCGCGCTCGGGTAGAGTACGCACCGCCGTGCCGCCGCAGGCGGCGAACGATCACCACTTTTTTCGACAGCTTTCGCTGTGTTTTTTGAAAGGGAGAAACTCGATGTCCGAGCCGGATCGGCTGAACGAATTCCGCGCCGACGTGCGCACCTGGTTGAGCGAGAACTTTCCGTCGACGCTGAAAGGCAAGAGCCTCGGCATCGAAGGCGATAGCGCCGGGCTCGGAAAGGACCTGCACCTCTGGCGCGAGCGGCTCGCCAAGAAGGGGTGGGGCGCGCCGACGTGGCCGAAGGAATACGGCGGCGCCGGATTGAGCCATCCCGAAGCGCGCGTGATCGGCGACGAGATGGCGCGCATCGGCGCGTTCAATCCGATCCCGATGCTCGCCGGCATGGGCGTGACGATGGTCGGTCCGACGGTGCTCGAGTACGGCACCGAGGATCAAAAGCGCCGCCACTTGCCCGGCATCGCGAGCGGCGAAATCCGCTGGTGTCTGGGGTTGTCCGAACCGAACGCCGGTTCCGACCTCGCGTCGTTGACGACGAAGGCCGAAGACAAGGGCGACCACTTCGTCGTCAACGGTCAGAAGATCTGGACCTCGGGCGCCGACATTTCGCAGTGGTGCGGCGCGCTCGTGCGCACCGATCCGAAGCTCGCGAAGCACGACGGCATCAGCTTCCTGCTGCTGCCGATGGATCAACCCGGCGTGCGCACGCGGCCGATCAAGTTGATCGCCGGCGCGTCGCCGTTCTGCGAAACGTATTTCGACAACGCGATCGCCGAGAAGACCGACCTGCTCGGCAAGTTGAACGACGGCTGGAACGTCGTGAAGCGCTTGCTGCAGCACGAGCGGCAAAGCCAAACCGGCGGGCGCAGCCCGGTCGGCGGCGAGCGGCCGCTGAAGCTCGAAGAGCTCGCGAAGAAATACGTCGGCACGAACGCCGACGGCACGCTCGCGGACTCCGATCTGCGCTCGCGTCTCGCGAGCCACTTGATGGACTCGCGCGCGCACAGCCTGACCATCGCCCGCATCACCGCCGAAGCAAAAGGCAACGTCAACGTCAGCGCCGCCGCGTCGATCTTGAAGAACTCGGCGACGAAGGTTGCGCAGACGCGATCGGAACTGACGCTCGAGCTGATGGGCGCACAGGGTCTCGGTTGGGAAGGCAGCGAATTCACGAAGGAAGAACTCGCGACCGTGCGCGAGTGGCTCTTCGGCAAAGCGATGTCGATCTACGGCGGCTCGTTCGAAGTGCAGAACAACATCATCTCGAAAAACATCTTGGGTCTTCCCGAGACCACGCAGAAAGGTTGAGGACTAGGACAAATGGCAGCACTCACTGAAGAACAATCGTTGCTCAAAGACCAGGCGTCGGCCTGGGTGCGCGAACAAGCGCCGGTGATCAAGTTCCGCGAAATGCGCGACAGCGGCGTCGAACAAGCGTTCCAGCCGACGATCTGGCCGACGATGGTCGAGATGGGCTGGACCGGCATTCTCGTGCCGGAACAATACGGCGGCTCGGACCTCGGGTATCTGACGTTCGGCGTCGTGCTCGAGGAGATGGGCAAGCAGCTCGTCGCCTCGCCGCTGTTCGCGTCCGCGCTCGTCGGCGCGTCGGCGCTGTTGCTCGGCGGCAACGATGCACAGAAGAAGACATATTTGCCTGCGATCGTCGACGGCTCCGAGATTCTGACGCTCGCGGTCGACGAAGGTCCGCGCCACGCCCCGGCGCGCCCGGCGCTCGCGGCGAAGAAGACCGCGAACGGTTACAGCTTGAGCGGGCCGAAGACGTTCGTGCTCGAAGGCATGGCGGCAACGACGTTCGTCGTCGCGGCGCGCACGCGCGGTG
>DASRZO010000180.1:0-22337 GCA_035686405.1 Pseudomonadales bacterium
GTTCGGGTTCGCCCGGCACGCGCACTTTGTCGAAGCCGCGCGCCGGCGTCGTCGAGTGAATGTAGTCGACCATCGCGAGCACTTCGTCCTGGAATCCCGCGCGATTACCGAACGCGGCAGGATCGACGACGAACATCAGCATGTGATTGACGATCGTGCCCGCACGTTCGCGCGCCGGTTGCGCGGTCCACTCGCCGGCGAGCGCACCGCCGAGCAATTCGCACATCAGCGCGAGTCCGTAGCCCTTGTGTTTGCCGAACGGTCCGAGCGCGCCGAACGGCGGCTTGAACATCACGTCCGGATCGTTCGTCGGCACACCTTCCGAGTCGACCAACGCGCCGTCTTCGACCGGCACGCCTTTGAAATGCGCGACGCGCACTTTGCCGAGCGCGATCGCGCTCGTCGCCATGTCGAGCACGATCGGTTCGTCGCCGTCGCGCGGCACGACGCAACAGAACGGATTCGTCGTCATGCGCCGATCGCGGCCGGCCCACGGCGACACCTGCGGTTCGTGGCCGACGACGTTGACGAAATGTACCGACACATAGCCGGCGCGGCCGCAGCGTTCGCCGTATGCGCCGATGCGGCCGAGGTGATGACAGTTGCGCACGCCGACGCACACGACGCCGGTGCGCCGTACGCGTTCGATCGCGAGATCGGTCGCTTCGCGGCCGACCACTTGGCCGAAACCGAAGCGTCCGTCGACGAGCAGCACGGCGCCGTTGTCGCGCGCGACCTGCGCGTGCGCGCTCGGGTTCAGGTGTCCGACGCGAATGTTGCGTACATACGCAGGCATCATGCCGACGCCGTGCGAGTCGTGACCCTTCAGATTCGCTTCGACCAAATGTTCTGCGACTTCGCGCGCAACGTCGTTCGTCGCGCCGGCGCGCGCGAACGTCTCTGCGGCGAAGTGCGTCAAACGCGCCGATTGAATGAGCATGTGTGCTTGTCCCCCAACGAAGGCTCGTAGTGTTGCCGTTTGCGGATCGCTATGACAAGGTTCGACGGCTCGGGGTGGAGGGCATCGATGCAAGCATTGGCGAAGGGCTACGGACTCATCGAGGGTCCCGTGTGGGATCGGACTCGCGGTCTGATCTTCAGCGACGTGTTGTTCGGCGGTGCGTATGCGCTCGGCCGCGACGGTCGAGTCAGCACGGTGTTCGAGCATCGCCGCGGGATCGGCGGCATGTCGCTGCACGTCGCCGGCGGGCTCGTCGTCAGCGGCCGCAACATCTCGTACAAGCCGTTCGACGGCGGCGCCACAGTGACGCTGTTAGATTCCGATCCGGACAACGGCAACGTCGGCTACAACGACATCACGACGGACGCGCAAGGGCGCATCTACGCCGGTTCGCTCGGCGCGAGCCCCGTGTTCGCCGACGGCCGCGCACCGCAGGCCGGCAATCTGTATTTGATCGATCTCGACGGCAGCGCACGCATTGTGGGCCGGGACGTGCAATTGACCAACGGCCTCGGCTTCTCGCCGGACGGCCGCACGCTGTATCACTCCGACAGTCGTCGCAGCAGCGTCTTCTGCTATTCGGTCGCGAACGACGGCTCGCTCGGCGAAAAGAAACTCTTCGCGAAGGCCGAGCGCGGCGTACCGGATGGATTGGTCGTTTCGGTCGACGGCGCAGTGTGGGTCGCGCTCGCCGGCAACGGCCACGGTGTCGCGGTGTACGCGCCGGACGGCAAACAACGCGATTTCGTCGAGATTCCACAAGCAATGTGTACGAGCGTGTGCTTCGGCGGCGACGATCTGAAGGATCTGTACATCGTGTCGGGGTCCGAAGGCACCGGCACGGAGCGCGGCGGCTGCGTCTACAAGCATCGCAGCAACGTCGCGGGGCTGCCGGTGGCGCCGGCGCGCGTCGCGATACCGAAGGCTTGACCGCTGGCTTCACTGACGGTTTTGATGAGGGGATGACGCTATGAACACGATCGATACCGGGACTGGTGACCTACTCGCGACCGAGGCCGACGGCGTCGCGGTGTTGACGATGAACCGGCCGGAGCGGCGCAATGCGTTGTCCGGCGAAATGCTCGACGGCATGGCGCGGGCGCTCGATTACGCCGAGCGTTCGGCGCACATCCGTTGCGTGGTGCTGACCGGCGCCGGCGGCGGCTTCTGCGCCGGCGGCGACGTGAAGGGCATGGCGGAGCGCGGCGGCGGCAGCGGCGCGGGTCCGACGCTCGACGAACGCATCGCGGCGCAGCGGTTGTCGCAGCGGAATACGTCGGGCCGCATCTACCTGATGCCGAAGCCGGTGATCGCGATGTTGCCGGGACCGGCGGCCGGCGCCGGCTTGTCGCTCGCGCTCGCGTGCGACCTGCGCGTCATGGCCGATACCGCGGTGATCACGACGGCGTTCGCGCGCGTCGGCTTCAGCGGCGATTACGGTGGCACGTTCTTCCTGTCGCGGCTGATCGGCAGCGGTAAGGCGCGCGAGTTGTACTACTTGTCCGATCGGCTCGACGCCGCGGAGTGCTTACGGCTCGGTATCGCGAACAAGGTCGTGCCGGCGAAGGATCTCGAGCGCGCGACGATGGAAATCGCGAAGCGCATCGCGACGGGTCCGACCGCCGCCTATCGCTACATGAAAGAGAACTTCAACCGCGCGGCGACCGGCGACGTGATCGAGTGCCTCGACCTCGAGGCAACGCACCACGTACACACCGGTCTCACCGAAGACCACCGCGAAGCCGCGCGCGCGTTCGTCGAGAAGCGCGAGCCGAAGTTCTCGGGGCGCTGAGGCCTACTGACGCGGCGCGACGCGATCGATGAGCTGTTGCACCGCTTCGACCAGATTGATCGGGATCGGGAACACGATCGTCGAGTTCTTCTCGCCGGCGATTTCGACCAGCGTCTGCAGATAGCGCAGCTGCATCGACATCGGCTGGCTCGCGAGCTGCGTCGCCGCCTCGACGAGTTTCTGCGATGCCTGGAATTCCCCTTCGGCGTGAATCACTTTCGCCCGGCGTTCCCGTTCTGCTTCGGCCTGCTTTGCGATCGCGCGGATCATGCTTTCGTCAATGTCGACGTGTTTGATCTCGACGTTGGCGACTTTGATGCCCCACTGGTCCGTTTGTTGGTCGAGGATCTTCTGTAGATCGAGGTTCAGCCTCTCGCGCTCCGACAACAGTTCGTCGAGTTCGTGTTGGCCGAGCACCGATCGCAGCGTCGTTTGCGCGAGCTGGCCGGTCGCTTCCATGTAGTCCTCGACGTTGATCACCGCGCGCTCCGGATCGACCACGCGGAAGTACAGCACCGCATTCACTTTCACCGACACGTTGTCGCGCGTGATCAAGTCTTGGCTCGGCACGTCGAGCACGACGGTGCGCAGGTCCATCTTCACCATCTGCTGCACGATCGGAATCAGGATGATCAGCCCGGGACCTTTCACCGACCAGAAGCGCCCCAACTGGAACACGACGCCGCGCTCGTATTCGCGCAACACGCGAAACGCGTTGAACATCAGTACGACCACGAGCGCGATCAGAATGCCCGAGAAGATCTCCATTACCTTTGCTCCTGCGGTTCGACGGTGAGAACGAGGTCGTCCATTCCAACGATGCGCACCCGAGTGCCCTTGGTGAGCGGTGTGCGCGAACGCGCTTGCCAGATTTCGGCGTGCAGCCGCACCAAGCCGCGGTCCGTGAAATCATCGAGTACTTCGGCTGCAGCGCCGATGATCGCGTCGCGCCCGGTGACGACTTTGCGAGTGCGCGATCGGATCGCGGCACCGACGATGAAGACCAACACGCCGACCGACATCGCAGCGAACGCCGCGATGATCGGCAGCGAAACCTGATAGCCGGGCAAGTCGGTATCCATCAATATCACCGAGCCGATGACGAATGCGATCGCGCCGCCGATCCCTAGCACGCCGAAGCCCGGTGCGAACGCCTCGGCGATCATCATGCCGATGCCCGCGATCATCAATGCGAGACCGGCGTAGTTCACCGGCAGCATCTGCAACGCGTAGCCGCCGAGCAACAGACAGATGAGGCCGACGACCCCGGGGACCGCGGTGCCCGGGTGATAGAACTCGAGAATGAGACCGTAGATGCCGATCATCAGCAGGATGTAGGCGACGTTCGGGTCGGTGATCACCGATAGAAATTCGTAGCGCCAACCGGGCCGGATCGTTTTGATCTGAACATCCTTCAGATCGAGCTTCACCGTGGTGCCGTCGAGTTTGATCTCGCGTCCGTCGAGCTTCGCGAAGAGGTCGGGCGTGTCGGCGGCGATCAAATCGATCACGTGATTCGCGAGCGCATCGGTCGCCGTCAGATTCGCCGCGTCGCGCACGGTCTGTTCCGCCCACGCTTGATTGCGGCCGCGCAACTGCGCGAGACCGCGGATGTACGCGACGGCGTCGTTGAGGACCTTGCGCTCCATTGCAGTCGTTGGGGCAGTCGTTGGGGCAGTTGTCGGGGCAGTCGTTGGCGCAGTGTCGGACGGAGCCTCCTTGTCGTCGGCGCTGTTGGCGCCGTTTTTGGCGCCGCTCTTCGCCTCGCTGTCCTTGCCTTTCGGAACGTCCGGCGGTTGCGCTTGCGGGAACGGCGAACCCTCACCGCCGATGCTGACCGGCGTCGACGAGCCGATGTTCGTCGCGGGCGCCATCGCGGCGATGTGGCTCGCGTACATCAGATACGTACCCGCGCTCGCCGCGCGCGAACCGTTCGGCGCAACGAACGTCGCGACCGGGACCTTCGATGCGAGGATCGCCTTGATCATGTCGCGCATCGAGTGATCGAGCCCGCCGGGCGTGTCGAGTTGCACGACGAACAATTCAGCGTCCGCGCGTTCGGCCGCGTGCAGATTCGAGATGAAGTAGTCGGCGGTGGCCGGACCGATCGGGCCGTCCAATTCGAGCAGCCACACCGTGCGTCCCGCGCCGGCGCTCGAAGCGGCGAAGGCCGCGAGAACCATCGAGACGAGAGCGAGCAACGCGTAGCCTGCGCGCCGCACGCCGCGAATCGGCGGCGAGAAGTCGCGTGTCGTGCCGACGAACATGGCGAAATCGCGCATGTCGGTCTCCTACAGTTCGGGGTTCAGTCCCCGCTCGCGCAGCCATGCGCGGTTGAAAAGGCGCGACTGGTATTTGGCGCCGCCGTCGCACAGCACCGTGACGACGGTATGCCCCGGTCCGAGATCGCGCGCGACGCGTACCGCGGCCGCGACGTTGAGGCCGGTCGACGAACCGAAGAACCAACCTTCCTCGCGCAGCAGCCGGTACACCATCGACACCGTTTCCTGGTCGCCGATCTGGATCGCATCGTCGATCTCCGCACCGCGCAGGTTGTCGGTCACGCGGCTGTTGCCGATGCCTTCGGTGATCGAAGGTCCCGGACTCATGACTTGCTCGCCGGTCTTCACGTAGCTGTACAGCGCGCTGCCCGGTGGATCGGCCAGCACGATCTTCACGTCCGGATTGCACTCTTTCAGATAGCGGCCGACGCCGGCGAGCGTTCCGCCCGTACCGACGGCACACGTGAACGCGTCGACCCGCCCTTCGGTCTGCGTCCAGATCTCCGGACCGGTCGATTCGTAGTGCGCCCGGCCGTTCGCGACATTGTCGAATTGGTTAGCCCAAACGGCGCCGGGGAGTTCCGCCGCAAAGCGGCCGGCCTGCTTCTGGTAGTTCATGTCGTCTTTGTATGGCACCGTCTTCACCACCCGGACTTCGGCGCCGAGCGTGCGCAGGATCTCGACCTTTTCCTGCGATTGGTTGTCCGGCATGTAGATGATGCAGGCGTAGCCGCGCACGTTGCAGATGTGCGCGATGCCGATGCCGGTGTTGCCGGCGGTACCCTCGACGACGGTTCCGCCGGGCTTCAGTGCGCCGCTTGCTTCGGCATCGCGGATCATCCACAGCGCCGCGCGGTCTTTGATCGAACCGCCCGGATTCAAGAACTCCGCTTTGCCGAGAATCTCGCAGCCGGTTTCCTCCGACAGGCGCCGCAGGCGGATCAGCGCCGTGTTGCCGACGAGGTCGATGAATCCGCTGCGCGTGTCCATGCGATAAACGACGGCTCGCGTTAGAGCGCCGGCACGGACTCCGCGCCGTACAACTTTTGGAACGATTCGACCATCGCGCACCGCACCTCGAGCGGAATGTCGGGCCACATGCGCCGCAGCCGCGGGCCGACGAGCAAGCGCCAGTCGTCCTTCGGTGCCGCGTCGAAGCCGGGCTCGATTGCCGGACCGAGATATCGAATCAACTGATATTCGAGTTTCATCTTTCGCCGTCCCCCGATAGTCCCGTCGGCGAGTCTATTGCAACGACCGACGCCGGGCCAACCGGCCGATTCGCTCTCGTTCAGATGCCCATCGATGCCGTCCAAGTCGACGCGCTTAAAGGTCGTTCGTTGCGGGACATCTCATCTCGCCCGCGCCCGCCGCGCGGCGGCCGGTGATTTGTGAACCCCAACGCATTAAGCCCGCGTCCGCTCGACTAACGTTCCGTTTACACGATGGACAGCGCATTACGCGCGGCATGACGACGATGCAACGCTGTAGCCCAGCGATCGACAAGACGTCGCAACAGTTCAAGAACTGGGAATCGCTGTCGCGACCGACCGGGTGCTCCACACCTCATCCGGATGGCGCGAGCAGTCGGCGATTCCCGGTTCTCTTCTTCGGCGCGTTCGACCTCGAGGGTCGGCGCACGATTCGGCTCGATACGACCGGTACGGAAGCCGGTCGTCTGAGTGCGTCGCCAAGGAACGGTGCGCAGCAAGCGATCCATGTCGGTAGTTCGAGAGCCCGTCCGAGAGGGAATGCGGGTGTGTCGCCAGTCGAAGCAGTCGGCGGCGCCGGGACTTTCGACGACATGTTCGATCGCGTAGTTTTCACAGCGACCGACGCGAGCGGATAGCGGACTGCGGTCATGAAGCCGACGAGGTGTGGGAAACAAAGGAAGGTGATGCCATGAATTTCGCAAAGTGGGTTGCGGCTGCGTGCCTGTGCATGCCGATGATGAGTCACGCGGTGGCGGTCTCCGACGTCGCCCCGGATTTCACGCTGAAGAGCGTGGACGGTACGAACACGCGGTTGAAGGAATTCCGCGGTCAAGTCGTGTTGATCAACTTCTGGGCGAGCTGGTGCGGCCCGTGTCGGCAAGAGATGCCGCTGCTCGAACGCATCGACGAGCGCTACAAAGGCGCCGGCTTCACGGTGCTCGGCGTCAATGTCGAAGGCAAAGCAGGCCCGGCGAAGGAAGTCGCGTCGAAGGCCGGCGTGTCGTTCCCGGTGTTGGTCGACGAAGGCCAGAAGGTCAGCGAGCTGTACGACCTCGAGTCGATGCCGAGCAGCGTGGTCGTCGACCGCGACGGCGTCGTGCGCTACATCCACAAGGGCTACAAGCCGGGCGACGAAGCGCAGTACGTCGAAGTCGTCAAGAAGCTGATCGGCAAGTAATCCGATCGCACGTCACGGAGTTCAACCGATGCAACGGATCGCATTTCTGTTCGGCGCGTTGTTGTTGACGAGCGTCGCCGCATTCGGCGACGACGCGAAGGACACGATCGCCGCCGCCGCCGTCGCGGCCGACGCGCCGGTGAGCGCCGACGCGGCGAGCGACGCCGACGTGCCGGCATCGGATGCGCCCGCGAAGGCGGATTCGGCATCGCTCGGCAGCCAGATGGAAGACATCAAGCACGGTCTGCTCGATCTCAAACGCGATCTCGCCGTGCTCGAAGAAGATCTGTTGTATCCGGCGAGCTCGCAGGTCGCTGTCTTCTTGTCGATGGACGTCGGCGAATTCTTCGCTCTCGACTCCGTGACGCTGAAGCTCAACGGCAAAGACGTCACACACTATCTCTACACGCAGAAGCAGGCCGACGCGCTGTTCCGCGGCGGCGTGCAGCGCCTCTTTGTCGGCAACGTGAAGCAAGGTCAGAACCAATTGACCGCGTTCTTCACGGGTCGCGGTCCGGAAGGCCGCGACTACAAGCGCGCCACGACGGTGACCTTCGAGAAGTCGTTCGAACCGAGCTATGTGGAACTGAAGATCTCGGACTCGACCGCGAAGTACCAACCGGAGTTCGTCGCCACGGTGTCGCCGTAGGCGTCGCAAGTGGCGGGCTCTGCAGCAGCAAGGATGGTGCATGAAGGAGTTTCTGTGCGACTGGATCCTGAGCTGCGTGCTGACGACACAGCCGGTCACCCCGCTGCCGGATCTCTATTACGGCACGCTGCTGTTCGACTACTACCAAGAGGACTACCAGCAAGCGTTGCTCGATGAGTCGATCATCGAACAGCGCGGCTATACCGTCGCCGATCCCGTTCGTTGGCAACTCGCGAAAGGCAGTTTCGCGTTTGCCGACGGTATGTTCGCAATGGCGGAACAGACGTTCGCGTCGGTCCAGGACGGTGAACTGACGCCGCTCGACAAGATGCGGCTGTCGTTCCACCTCGCGCGCGAAGACTTCCGCCGGCAGGACTGGGCCGGTGTCGAGCGCAACATCGCGAACATCGATCTCGGCAAAACCTGGCTCGGCCACGAGCGCATGCATCCGGAAGTGGAGTTCATGCGCTCGCAGCTCGCGATTCACAACGGCGACTTCGCCGCCGCGCGCACCGCGATCGATCGCATCGACCCGAAGCAAGCGTTTCGCGCTTACGCGCTCTTCAACCTCGGCGTCGCGCTGCGCGCGTCGGGCGATCTCGCCGGCGCCGAACAGACGTTCGCGACGCTCGGCGCGATGCAGGTGTACGAACCCGATGCGCTCGATCTGAAGCAGCGCGCCCTAGTCGCGTTGTCGGTCGTCAAACGTCAACGCACCGAGGCGACGAGCGCCACGTCGGTGCTCGGCGGGCTGCCGGCGGACGGCCGTTACCGCGATCTGGCACTGACGTCGTACGGCGGTCTCGCGATGGATACCGGCGACTATCAACTCGCCGCGCGCATTTGGCTGACGCTGAAAAAGGATTCGTATTGGTCCGAGAGCAACGCGACGGCGCAGCTCGGCTTTCCGATGAGCCTCGAATACATGAAGTCGCGCGAGCTCGCGCTGACGAACTACCGCGCCGCCGAAGCGACGTTCCAAGGCCGTCTCGACGACCTGCAGAAGGTCGCTTTGCGCGCGCAGGATCCGCAATGGATCGGCGGTCTGCTCGCGGTGTTCGCGCAGCCCGACGGCGACGACTCGACCGACAAGGTGATGGCGGAATGGCGCAAGTCGCTCGGCCACACCGATTGGCTCGAATGGCTCGCCACCGAAGACGTGCAGCGGTTGCTGTCCGAGTGGCGCCAGCTGCGCGGCATGTCGGAATGGCTCAAGGCGTTGCCGGAGGAATTGTCGACGCTCGATGCGCTCGCTGCAGAACAACGTCGTCGGGCGGCGTCCGCACGCGATTTGTTGACCACGCATGGCTTGCGCGAACGCCGTGAACACGTTGCCCAAGCGCTCGACGGCATGAATGCGCGCATCGCGGCGTTGACCGCGGCGACGCCGGAGCGCACGTCGCAGTGGATGCTGACGTTTGCCGATGCGGACGAAGCGAAGCTGTTGAACGATCTGAGCGCGAAGCGCGCGCTGCTGATGGAATTGCCCAACGACGAGTCTCGGGCGCAGTTGCTCTCACGGGTCGACTATCTCGAAGGCATGGTGTTCTGGAACTTGACCGAGGAACGCCTGACGCGGCTGCGCGAAGCGCAGAAGCAGGCGGAAGAGACCCAGGCCCTTCTCGCCGACATCGATTCGAAGCTCGCGCGCGTGACGCTCGCCGAAGGCGTCGTTGCCTACGGCGTGCAGACCGACTTTCTCGCGTTCCAGACGCGCGCGGATGCGCTGACCTCGCAAGTCGCGGTCGCGCTGGCCGATCGCGAGAACCGGCTCGGCGACCAAATTCGCGCCGGCATTCATCGCGAGATCGCGCAGGTGGAGCGCCAATTGCTCGTGACGCGGATTGCGATCGCGCGCGCGACCGACCAGCTCGCGATGGAACAGTCGAACGGAGGCGGGCAGTGATGCGCCGTCTCGTCTTGCTCGGCGCCGCGGTCGCGGTCGCCGGTTGCCATTGGTTCGGCCACGGCAAAGGCGGCCCGCTCGAGACGAGCGGACCCAACGTCGCCGACGTGGTGCGGAAATTGCCCGAAGTCGAGCTGCCGGAAGTGCGTATGCCGCCGCCGAGCCGCGACGAAGTGATGGACGCGTACCGACGCGTGTACGGCTCGGTGCCCGACGCGAAGGAAAACGTCGCGATCGGCAAGCGGCTCGCCGATCTCGAGATGCAAGTCGGCGAGGATCGCGATGCCGCGGGCGAGGCATCGCCGTACGGCGATGCGATCGCGCTGTACGAAGAGCTGCTGAAGCAGCCGAACGGCGAGGACGTCGATCAGATCGTCTATCAGCTGGCGCGCGCGTACGACGTCGTTGGCGACGGCGTCAACGCGAAGAAATACCTCGATCGTTTGATCGCCGAGTATCCGACCAGCCCATACGTGGTCGAAGCGCGCTTCCGCCGCGCGGAAATGGCGTTCTCGGCCGCGCAGTATGCCGTCGCCGCGAACGATTACTCGTTCGTCGTCGACAACGGTGCGTCGACGACGTACTGGCAGAACGCGAACTACATGCTCGGCTGGTGCCGTTTCAAGGAATCGCAGCTCGACGAAGCGCTCGATAGCTTTTTCGTCGTCGTCGACTCCATTACTCCGACGGACGCCGACCCGGATCGCGGCTCGCAGGAACTGCTCGACGACGTGCTGCGCGTGATCGTATTGGCGACGACGTATCTGGACGGTCCGAAGACGTTGGCGGCGCACATGGATCAGCTGAACAAGCCGGTATGGCAGCACCGCGTCTACGAACGGCTCGCCGACGACTTCAAGGCGAAGCAGCGCTATCTCGACAGCGTCGCGACGCTCGAAACGTTCATCGTCAACAACAGCCTCGATCGCCGGGCGCCGGTGTTCAACAAGCGCGTGATCGACACGCTGATCGCGGCGAATTTCCCGAGTGAAGTCCGCTCGCGCAAGGAAGACTTCGTCGCGCGCTACGGCGTCCGCAGCGATTTTTGGAAGCTCTACAGCGACGCCGATCGCGCCGACTACATGCCGACGCTGAAGGAGTACATCACCGAGTTGTCGCAGCTGTCGCACAGCGAAGCGCAGAAGAGCCACGCGGCCGGCGATTTCCTGAAGGCAGCCGACTACTACGAGCAATTCGTCGCGACGTTCCCGAGCGATCCCGCGGTCGCTGACAACCTGTTCCTGCTCGGCGAGGCCTACACCGAGGCGGGCGAGTCGGCCCGCGCCGTGACCGCGTACCAACGCGTCGTGCACGAGCATCCGGACTACGCGCGCGCCAACGAGGCGGGCTACGCCGCGATCCTCGGTATGGATCGCGTGCTCGAGACTGCATCGGGCGAGGACCGCGACCAGTGGCAGCGCATGAAGATCGATGCGCAGATCGAGTTCGCGATGTTGTTCGCCAGCGATCCGCGCGCGCCCGAGGTGCAGATGGCGGCCGCCGACACGTTGTACGGCCTCGGCGAATACCAACACGCGATGGATTTGGCCGATCAACTCATCCGCACGCGCACGGATCTCGATCCGAAACTCGAACGCACCGCGTACGTGATTCTCGGCCACGGCGCGTTCGAACTCGGTCAGTTCGCGTCGGCAGAACATTCGTATCGTGCGCTGCTCGCGCTGCCGGACGGCTCGGACGACGACAATCGCGCGATCAAGGACAAGTTGCTCGCGTCGATCTACAAGCAAGGCGAAGCGGCGGAGAAGAGCGGCGCGACCGACGAAGCGGTGCGCGACTATCTGCGGATCGCCGACGATGCGCCGGGTTCGGACATCGCCGCGAAAGGTCACAACGACGCGATCGCGGTCATCGAAGGCCAAGGCCGTTGGAAGGAAGCGGCAGACCTCTTGAAGGATTTCCAGAACCGCTATCCGGATAGTCCCTACGGAAAGGACGCGACGAAGCGCCTCGCCGGGCTCTACGAGAAGTCGCAATCGTGGGGGCAAGCGGCCGGCGAATATCGCGAGCTGGCCGCGGCCGACGGCGACCCCCAGGTGCGCCGCGAAGCGCTGTATCGGTCGGGTGAACTGTATCTGCAGACGAACGACGTGAACGGCGCGATCGCGAGCTTCCGCGACTATGCCGACAAATACCCGGCACCGGCGGACCTCGCGCTCGAAGCGATGCAGCACCTGGACGAGCTGTATCAGCGCACCGGCGATCAGGACGCCCGTCGCGTTTGGCTGCACCGCAAGATCGCGCTCGTCGCGACGCTCGGCGACGCCGCGCCGGATCGCGCGAAGTATCTCGCGGCGCAGGCGCAGCTCGTGCTCGCCGACGATGCGCGCGCCGCGTTCGATGCGGTCGAGCTCGGCGATCCGCTGCCGAAGAGCCTGAAACGCAAGCAGCAGGCGTTGAAGGACGCGATCGCGGCGTACGAGCAAGCCGCATCGTACGGCGTGGCGGAGTTCGCGACGGCGTCGACGTATCAAATTGCCGACATCTACGCGGCATTGTCGCGGCAGCTGATGGCGTCGACGCGACCGAAAGGGTTGTCCGACATGGAGCTCGAGCAATACGACGTGCTACTCGAGGAACAAGCGTTCCCGTTCGAAGAACAGGCGATCTCGATTCACGAGATCAACGTTCGACGCAGCTGGGACGGCGTGTACGACCAATGGGTGCAGAAGAGTTTCGAGGCGCTGCGCGCCTTGGTGCCGGCTCGATTCGACAAACAAGAGATGCAGGTGGGCTATGTTGAGACGATTCGTTAGAACGCTCGGCGTCGGTCTATTCGTCGTCGCCGCGGGCTGCGGTTCGAATGCGCCGGACGAACACGCAAAGGCGCAAATGGCCGGCGGCGCGCCTGCTCCCGTCGAAATCGATCGGAAGTCGGAAGCGATGTTCGAGAATGCGCTGGATGCGATTCGTGCGCAGCGTTACACCGAAGCGGAATCGCTGCTGAAGGATCTGACGGCGCGTCAGCCGGCGTTGTCGGGTCCGTGGGTCAACTTGGGTTCCGTGTACGAGGCGCTCGGGGACAACGAGTCGGCCGAGCAGGCATATAAGAAGGCCATCGATGCGAATCCGAGCAATTGCGCGGCATACGTCGATCTCGGCGTCATGGCGCGCCGTTCGGGCGACTTCCTGACCGCGGAGTCCAACTACCTCGCGTGCATTCAGCATGTGCCGGACTTTCGCGAGGCGTATCTGAACCTCGGAATCCTGTACGAGCTGTACTTGGGCCGCCTCGACGACGCGCTGAAGTCATATCAGAAGTATCAAGCGTTGTCGGCCGATCCGGATCTGCGGGTCGCGGGCTGGGTATCCGATCTCGAACGTCGTATTGCCGGAAATCAATCATGAAGCGATATCCGTTCGTCCCAACGATCCTATTGGGTGGCGCAGTCGCGCTCGCGTCGAACGCGTGGGCGGAATCGGACGTGAAACCGAACGAACACATTCGCCTCGACGAGACGGTCATCTCCGGTAACCAAGAGCTGCCGAAGGTGCTGTACATCGTGCCGTGGCAGGACCCGACCGGCATTCCGAAGATTGAACTCGATCCCAATTTCACCGAGCACGAAGTCTTTCGTCAGTTGTATCCGCCGACGTACAAGCGCGAACTCGAGTACTACGACGCGCTGAAGGCAGCCGAATCGAAGGAGTAGTCGATCCGCGGGCTCGGTGAAATCGTGACTTTCAGCAACTCAGTATCGGACGAAGTCCTGTAAAACGTGCGGTGCAGGACCGCATGCCGCCGCAGCGGCTGCGCTCAACGCATGGAACGGAGGATTTGAGAAATGGATTTGTTCGCGTCGATCGTACTGTTTTTCCAACACGGTGGCGTGTTCATGATTCCGATTGCCACGGTGATGGCGATCGGCGTCGCGATCGCGCTGGAACGCTACTTCTATCTCGCGCGACAAACGTCGGCCAACCGCCGCGACTATGAAAAGCTGTTGCCGTTGTTGCGCCAACAGCGCCTGCGCGAAGTGCAGGACATGACGGCGAAGTCGAAGTCCGCGGTTTGCAAGATCGTCGCCGACGGCATCGCACGCTTGAGCCACACGCGGCGTCGCCAAGACATCGAATACGCGATGGAAGAACAGCTGCTCGAGGTGCTGCCGCACATCGAGCGCCGCACGCCGTACCTCGCGACGTTCGCGAACGTATCGACGCTGCTCGGCCTGCTCGGGACGGTCATCGGTTTGATCAGCGCGTTCACCGCGGTTGCGCAAGCCGATCCGGCCGAAAAGGCGGCGCTGCTGTCGCAGAGCATCTCGGTATCGATGAACTGCACCGCGTTCGGACTGATGGTCGCGATTCCGCTCTTGTTGCTGCATTCGATGCTGCAAAGCAAGACCAGCGCGATCGTCGAGAGCCTCGAAATCGCGTTGGTGAAATTCCTGAACCTGCTCGAAGAGCGCCCGGAGCGCGCTGCCGCGAAGGCGGCGGCACCGGCGCCGGCAATGGCGAAGGCCTGATCCGGCCCGATACGGTCACAAGGAGCGACCTGCGATGAGACGGTTGAAAAAACACCGCTTCGGGCACCGCGCGGAAGCCGACATCGACGTCACGCCGTTCATGAACCTGATGATGGTCATGGTGGCGACGCTGCTGCTGACGACGGTGTTCACGAAGATCACCGTGCTCGATCTCGACTTCCCGTCGGGTAACGGTACGGCCGACGTCGACGTCGATCAGGTGCATCTCGAAGTGACGGTGCGCAGCGATTCGTTGCTCGTCGCGGACGGCCGCGGCGGCGCGATCAAGACGTTGCCGCTGGTCGACGGTCACCAGGACTACGCCGGACTGTCGTTGGTCATGCAAGAGCTCAAGCGGCGCGTGCCGGAGAAGCGCGACATCGTGATTTTGTTGGACTCGAACATCGATTATCAGACGATCGTATCGGTGATGGATCACGTCCGATCGTATCCGACGGTCGTCGCAATGCAGGTCGTCGAGGCAGAACTGTTTCCGCAGATTTCGCTCGGCGATCCGCCGGCGAAGTCGACCTGACGCGACAACGAAAAATAGAGAACGGCGATGGCCTCATTCAAAGCTAAGCACCGGCGGGCGGCGCAGAAGAAGCGCGACGGAATCGTCACGCTGAACCTCGTATCGCTGACGGACTTCTTCACGATCTTGCTCGTGTTCTTGCTCGCGAACTCGACCGAGACCGAAGTGCTGACGATGAACTCCGCAATCAAGTTGCCGGAATCGACGTCGAAGCAACGGCCGGAAGAGCGCATGGTGATTTCGGTCGGCGACGACTACATCGTCGTCAACGGTCGGCGTGTGGCCGACGTCGCTACGATGAATCCGAGTCAGGCCGGCGTGGTCGACGGTTTGGCGAGCGAACTGCGCGACGAAGCGAAACGTCGTGGCGCTGCGCCACCGAACGGCTTCGACGTCACGATCATGGGCGATCGCGAGATTCCATATTGGTTGTTGAAGCGTGTCATGCAGACGTGCCAGGCGACCGACTTCGCGAACGTCTCGCTCGCCGTCAACCGCATCAAAGGTGACGCGCCCGCGGCGCAGCCGGCGGTCGCCGATGTTCACGTAGGCACCGGCGGAGGTGCGTCGTGAGTACGGTCGCTGCGGTCGGCTGGGGCCTGCCGTGGTCGGGCGCCGGCGATACGCGACGCTTTCGCAATGCGCTGACGATCTGGCTCGGGATCGTCTGGCTGCTGTGCCTGATCATTCCGTGGCTGTCCGTATCGCAAGCGGAACGCCCGATCTACAAGGAAGAGCCGCCGGCGCTGGCGCACATCGTGTTGCCGAAGCCGGAAATCGTCATTCCGCCGCCGCCTCCGCCGAAAGAGGAGCCGTTGCCGCAACCGCAAATGAAGGAGAAGCCGCCGGAGCCGAAAAAGGTTCAGCCGCAGATCGTCGACAAGCAGCAACCGATCGTGAAGCAACCGACGGTCGCCGACGCGCGCGAGAAGGCGGCGGTCTCGGGTCTGCTGCAATTCAAAGACAGCTTTGCCGACATGCGCGATGCCGTCGACGTGGGCAAGTTGAACGATACCGGCGCGATCCGCCGCGGCGCAGGTGATGCCGCGACGCTCGATCGATCGCTGCTGACGTCGAGTCACGGTACGCGTAGCGCCGGTGTCAACGTAGCGGCGCTGTCGCGCAATGTCGGCGGAGTCGCGCTCGCCGGGCGTGAGACGACGAAAGTCGACGCGCCCCCCGGTACGATCGGTCAGGGCGGCACGCACGCTGTTTCCTCGAACGGCACGGCCGACGGCAGAGGCACCGACGCGCGCGAGCGTTCGATCGAAGACATCCGCCGCGTGTTCGATGCGAACAAAGGCGCCATCTTCGCGATCTACAACCGCGCGCTGCGCCAAGATCCGTCGTTGCAGGGCAAGGTCGTACTCGAATTGCAGATCGACCCGACCGGTCGCGTGCTCGAGTGCCACGTCGTGTCGTCCGAACTTCCCGATGCCGGCCTGATGGACAAGATCGTCAGCCGCATCCGGCTGTTCGATTTCGGCAAGAAGGACGTCGGCACTACCACGATCAGCTACCCGGTGCAGTTCCTCCCGACCTGACGGCCCGACGATGGCGCACCGGACGGCCGGCTTCGCGCGGGCCGTCGCATTTCAGGGCGTGTCGCGCGGTGCGGCGACCAGCGTCAGTGCGATGTCGATCGGATCGCCGACGCGCATGGCGCCGCCGAGCGCCGTGTAGGGCTCGAGGCCGAGCGTCGCGTGATCGACGCTGAACTTCGCACCGATCGTCAATTCGCGACCGTTGCGATGCCATTCGGCGTCCACCGGCAGCATGGCGGTCTTGCCGCAGACGTCGAGCGTCAGCGTCACGCGCGTCGTGGGTTCGCCGGCCTGCAGCGGAGCGACGTGAACCCGAATGAACGGATGACCGGCGGCGTCGAGCAACGACGCGCCGAGCATGTGCTCGCGCGTACCGGCGATGTCGGCTGCCGTGGGTTGCGTCGCGAAGTCGGGACCTGCCGTTGCGCGTGCGGCGGTGTCGTCGACGACGAAGCTCTCGACGGGCACGAACAAATCCGCGCGCGCGTGCGCGAGATCGTTCGGCAGGTAGATGAAACCGTCGATCGCCGTACTCGTCACCACGTGATTGTGGCCGAGCGCGGCGAGCGGACCGGCGCGATATACCTTCACCAGCAACGACGATCGCGCCGCGACGACCCGGTAGACGGTCGCAGCGGGTTCGTTCGCATAGAACTGCACCGGAAAGTTCGGCGGAAGCTCCGATGGCGCAGCGGTCGGCGCCGGTGCAGTTCGATGCTGACAGGCGACGAGTGCGATCGATGTCGACGCGATCAGCACTATCAATCGGCGAGCTAGATGGGTCATTGCGATTCGTTCGCTTCCATGACGGGTATGATCGGCGCGGAAACACCCGCAAAGGCCGACCGATGAACATCTATCACATCTGGTGCGATTTGCGCGAAGGCGTCGACGATTTGGAGTTCGCCGACGCCGTGCAAACGTATCTCGGCGCGCTCGAAGAAGACGGGGTGGTCGAGGGCTTCCGGTTGACGCGGCGCAAGTTGGGCTTCGGCCATCCGGCGCTCGGCGAATTCCACGTTCAGCTCGAATTCAACGATCTCGCTCAGCTCGACGAAGCGTTCAGCACGGTGGCGCGACGCACCGATCCGGTCGAGAGCTTTCATTTCGCGGTGAATTCGAAAGTCCGCAACTTCGTCGCTGCGTTGTATCGCGACTTCCCCGACGAGGTGCGCGAGAGCGGCGAAGAACGGTTCTGACGGTCTCGAATCGGCACTCGCGCCGCGTGCACCCAAGCTCGACCGTTAGGCCTCGGTGTTACGGCAGCAGGGCGCCGCCGTCGACGTCGACGGTCGTACCGGTGACGAATTCATTGCGAATCAGGAACAGGACGGCGTCGGCCACTTCGTCCGGCGTGCCGGCGCGCGCGATGAGGTTGCGCGCCGTCGCTTGTTTCAAGAATGCATCGCGTTGCTCGCCGCGCGCGGCAAACATCGGAGTGTCGATGACGCCGGGTGCGACGACGTTGATGCGGCGCGGCGTGAGCTCGGGAGCGATCGCGCGCACGAATCCTTCGACGGCGTTCCCGACCGTCGCGATGGCCGACATGCCGGGCATCGCTTTGCGCGCCGGCGAGCCGCTGATCAATACGATCGCGCCGCGCTCGGACATGCGCGGCGCGCCGAGCCGCACCGAATTGACGTAACCCCACAGCTTGCGAAACGAGCCCTGGAAACCGTCGAGGTCCATCTGCAAAAACGGCCCGACGGCGCGTTCGCCGCCGGTCGCGGCGTTCACGAGGATGTCGAACGGCGCGAACTCGCCGAAGAGTGCCTCGAGCCCGGCGCGATCGAGCACGTCGACGGATCGCAACGTCGCGCCGGCGAGCGTCGCATGATTCGAGGCGCCGGCCGATCGACTCACTGCCACGACGTGCGCGCCGGCGTCGACGAGCTGTCGGCTGACGGCTGCGCCGATGCCCGACGTGCCGCCGAGAACGATCGCCGTACGATTCTGCGGATTCATCGCGTGCCCTCAAATCGAGTCGTTGGAGTTGATTCGTCTACCGTGAAAGCCGCGCGCTTCGAGTAATGCGACGACGCCTTCCGAGCCGGCGAGGTGAGCGGCCCCGACGAGCACGAACGTCGTGCCGGACAAGCCCGTCAAATAGCCCGCGACTTTGTCGGCCATGCCGACGTTGCGGTCTTCGATCAGTTTGCGCGAGAACGCTTGCATGTCCGGTGAGTCGCCGTTCTCGAGATCGAACAGGTGGCGGAACTCGCGTTCGTCGCCGGACAACCACGCGACGATCATGCCGGCGACGATCGGTTCGATCGTCGGCATTTGCTCGATCGTCTCGACGAGCATTTCCTGCTGCACCGCCAGCGACGGGCTCGTGAGCACGGCGAACTGCTCGTCGATGGTCTCGAGTTGGAGCACCGGACGAATGCCGCGCGCGTTCTTGAAGTGTTCTTCGAGGCCGAACTGCGGCAGATAACCGAGCGCGCTGAGGCGCGCAACCGCGAGTTGTGTCGCGAGCATCGCGGGTTTCACCGGCGCAACCGCGTCGACCGAGGCGCCCTGCGACTTCAAATAGGCATCGACGGTTGCGAGCGCGGCCGGTTGCAGCACCGTCGCGAGCGACTGACCGGCCGGCAGCAAGGCGTATCTGAGCAATTTGTCGCGCAGTTCGTCCGCGGCCACGCTGTCGGTATCCACCTCGATCGCGAGGCGGTCGGATTGCGCGAACGCCGCGTCGAATTGTTGCGGCAGCGGATACAGCGTCGCTTTCATGACGTGCACCGAGCCGGCCAGATACACCGCAGCCGTCTTCGATTCGAATTTCCACAGGAAGAGCGGATGCACCGTGCGCGGCACGCGCGCGCGCATGTCGCTCGCGGTCGCGACCGCGACGTCATCGAGCCGCGTGATCTCGCACGCGCTCGCGCCGGCGAGCGCGGCACAGCGCGCGAGCGCGTTGCCGCTCGCGAGTTCGCTGCTGGCTTCTGCGGAGGCGATGCCGCTCGCGGCCGTGTCGTTCGGCGCGCGTGCGACGGCCTTGTGCGCCGGCAGTGTCGCGTAGTCGGCGAGGTTGGCCGGGGCGTCCGCAGCGACGTGCGCGATCGTCGCCGCGGCGAGTGCGACGAGCGCGACGAGTCGCTTCATGCCGACGTGATGTCCTGCGGTTCGGCGCCGGCAGCCGTGATCATTGCGACGACCTCTTGCAGCATCGCGTCGAGGTCCGCGGCGTGCGTGCCGCGCATCACCAGCGTCGTGCCGTAGCGCGCGTCGCGCGAAAACGGATAGCTACCGAGGTCGATGTGCGGATAGCGATCTTGGATGCGGCCGAGCGGCGCCGCGATTTGGCTTTCGCCGAGAAACACCGTCACCGACCGGGACCGCACCGGTGCGCCGCCACGCAGTTTGCCTTCGAGGGTCGACAGCATCCCCTGCATCACGGACGGTATGCCGGCCATCACGTAGACGTTCTCGATGAAGAAGCCGGGCGGGCCGCCGGTCGGATTGCCGATGAGTCCGGCGCCTTCGGGCACGCGCGCCATCAGCATGCGCGCCGCCATGACGTCGGGCGGAACCGGCCGGCTCTGGATCAAGCGGGCGATGTCCGGATGGATGACGAGCGGCCGCTCGAACGCCTTCGCGATGCAATCGGCGGTGATGTCATCGTGCGTCGGGCCGATGCCGCCGGTCGTGAACACGTAGTCGTATTGGGTGCGAACCTCGCGCACGGTGTCGACGATCGTCTTCTCGACGTCGGGGATGACCCGCGCGTGCCGGACGCGGATGCCCCATTCGTTGAGTTGCAATGCGATGTGGCGCAGGTTGGTGTCTTGGGTTCGGCCGGAGAGGATCTCGTTGCCGATGATCAGGACGCAGGCGGTGACGACGTCTTCCTTCATCTATAGAGCGTGCAGGCGGGTTTGTGACGGATGGGTGCCATCGTAGCACCGCCGGCACGACGCGGGCCCGCTGTGACGAGGTTCACAGATTCGATGTGAGACGAATTCGCCAATCGGCGGGCAACCCCTTGATAAGAATTGGCTTGAGCGCCGATTTCCGCTAACGGGGATGTGATGGCGCGCAAGTATTTGCTTGCCCGCCCATGTAAGGATATGTAAATTCGCGGCCGCTGCGGAAACCCAGCAATTTTCCAGGTGTTTCGCGAGTAACAGTTTGGAAACATTCGAAAAATTCGTCGCGCTGCGCTCGATGCGCGACCCGCGAAATGGACCTGAGCAAATGGATTTTATGACCCCTGCGCGTTGGTACGTGATGTCGAAGCCGGCCGTGCGCTGGTGTGCGGCCTCGATGTTGGTGGTTCTGGCGGGGTGCGGAGGCGGTGGATCGGGTGGCGGTTCGTCGCAGGGCTCCGGGTCGGGCGGTCAGAGTCCGCCGACCGTGAATCTGACCGCGGATGCAAACAGTGTCTCGTCCGGCGCGTCCACGACGTTGCGGTGGAGTGCGACGAACGCGACGAGCTGCACGGCGTCGGGAGGCTGGTCAGGTTCCAAGTCGGTGAGCGGTTCGGCATCGACCGGCGCACTTACGTCCGCGACGACGTTCACTTTGAATTGCAGTGGCTCGGGCGGCGGCGCTTTGGCGAATGTCACTGTCAGCGTCACCTCCTCGACGGCGCCGTCGGCGACGTTGAGTGCTAACCCTGCGGGCGTTGCGCCGGGCGGTTCGACGACGTTGAGCTGGTCGTCGAGCAACACGACCTCGTGTACTGCGTCGGGCGGTTGGAGCGGCAGCAAAGCACTGTCCGGTTCGCAAGCGACCGGCGCGATCAATTCGGATCAGACCTACACGCTGACGTGTTCGAATGCGAATAGTCAGAACGCAGTGGCATCGACGACGGTGACCGTCCGGACGGCCGTACTCAGCTGGACCGCGCCCACACAGAACACCGATGGTTCCACCCTGACCAATTTGTCGGGCTACAAGGTCTACTGGGGGCCGACGTCGCGCAACTACACGCAGAACGCGAGCGTCAGCGGTGCGACGAGCACGACGTACACGGCGACGTTGACGCCCGGTACCTGGTACTTCGCCGTCACGGCGCTCGATTCGACGGGTGCCGAAAGCGCGAAGACGAACGAAGTCACCAAGACCGTATTCTGATTTTCTCCGGCTAACGATCTCTTACAGTCGCGCCGCGCATGGAGCGCGGCTGCGAGCGTCTGCGCGTGCCGCAAACGCAGAACCATGAATTTTTCCGTGTCCCGTCCCGAAAACGTCGACTGCATCACGGGTCGGCAAATCTCCGACAAATACAATTCGCTCACAAACGCAGTAGGCGACGGGACGGTCGCTTGCAAGTCGATGGCGCCGGGTCCGGGACGACCCTCGCGCTCATCAGGGAGAGTCCGGATGCAGTATCGAGGGATCGGCGGCAGCGTCGCGCGCGTCGTTTTGGGGCTGGCGTTTGCGCTGATATTGAGCGCGTGTCACAGCGGTAGTAGCGAGTCTTCCTCACAGGCCCTACGCAACGACAATCCTCTGATTCTGTCCGGCAGCGTCGGCGATGGACCGATCGCCGGGGCTTCAGTCACAGTGCTCGATGCCGGCGGCAACTCGGTCGTAGCGGGCGTCAGTGACGACGCGGCTGGTTACGAGATCACGGTTCCCGCAGGGACGATCTTTCCGCTGACGATCACCGCGACCGGCGGCACCGACTTGGTGACCGGTGCGGTGCAGTCGTTCGACATGAAAGGCGTGTTGCTCGACCCGTCGACCAGCCACGTCAACGTCTCGCCGTTCAGCACGCTCGCGGTCGCGATCGCCGGTTGCGGCGGCGCCAAGGTGACGACGAAAGGACTCACGAACGCG
>DASRZO010000181.1:0-10060 GCA_035686405.1 Pseudomonadales bacterium
GTGCATTTCCTCGGGTGTGGTCTCTTGGCCGTGCGCGGCACCGGCGGCGCGCGTGATGCTCTCGTTCATCAAAGTGCCGCCGAGGTCGTTGCAGCCCGCGTTGAGGCACGCGATCACGCCTTCGTGACCCATCTTCACCCACGACGCCTGGATGTTCGGGATCACCGGATGCAGCGCAAGCCGCGCGACCGCATGCATCAGAACGGCTTCGCGGAACGTCGGGCCGCGGCGAGCGCGACCTTTCAGGTACATCGGCGCTTCCATGTGCACGAACGGCAGCGGCACGAACTCGGTGAAACCGCCGGTCTTCTTCTGCTGCGCGCGGATGCGCAGCAGGTGCCGCGCCCAGTGTTCTGGACGATCGACGTGGCCGTACATGATCGTCGCGGTCGTCTTGAAGCCGACGCGGTGCGCCGTGTCCATCACCTCGAACCACTGCGCCGTATCGATCTTGTCGGGGCAGATGATCTTGCGCACTTCGTCGTCGAGGATTTCCGCCGCGGTACCCGGCAGCGTGCCGAGTCCGGCGCTCTTCAATCGCTTCAGGAATTCTTCGAGCGATACGCCGATCGTCGCCGCGCCTTGCCACACTTCGAGCGGCGAAAATGCGTGCACGTGCATGTCCGGCACGGCTGCCTTCACCGCGTTCAAGATCTCGACGTACGTGTCGCCGGTGTAGTCGGGGTGAATGCCGCCTTGCATGCACACTTCGGTCGCGCCGCGCTCCCAACCTTCGACCGTGCGGCGTTGGATTTCCTCGAGCGACAGGTCGTACGGCCGGCCGCGCAGATTCTCGGAGAGCTTGCCCTTCGAGAACGCGCAGAACTGGCATTTGAAGTAGCAGACGTTCGTGTAGTTGATGTTGCGGTTGACGACGTAGCTGACGACGTCACCGTTGACGCGCCGACGAATTTGATCGGCCGCTTGCACGACCGCGCTGAAATCGTCGCCGCGCGCATTGAACAGGTCCACGACGTCGCGCTCGGACAGGTCGTCGCCGCGCTGTGCGCGCTCGAGTATTTCGGCGATGGTCTTCGACGGACGCACGTCGCTCTTGCGGATCAGCGCCATCACGTCGGCCGGCGGGCTTGCGGCCTCGCCGGGCGACCACGTGTCGGTGCGCGGCATGCCGGCCGCGTCGATCATGTTCAACACGTGCTGCCGCAGCGGTTCGCCGACCCACGTTTCGACGCGTTGTGCGTACTGCGGATAAATGGTCAGTCGCTCGACCAGTTGCTTGCCCGCGTGCGCGGTCTCGCGGCCGAGTTCTTCGAGGTGCGGCCACGGCGCTTCGGGGTTCACGAAGTCCGGCGTCAGCGGCGACACGCCGCCCCAGTCGTTGATGCCGGCCGCGACGATCTGCGGCAGCACGCCCGGGCTCAGGTTCGGCGGCGCCTGAATGCTCATGTCGGCGCCGAAAATGATGCGCGCGACCGCGATCGTCCACAGCAGCTCGTCGAGATCGGGTTCCGGCGCGCGTGCCATCTTCGTGGCCGGCTTCGCCCGGAAGTTCTGCACGATGATCTCTTGGATGTGGCCGTACTCGGCATGGATCGCGCGCAGTGCCAGCAGCGATTCGATACGTTCGAGGCGGGTCTCGCCGATGCCGATCAGGATGCCGGACGTGAACGGTCCGCGCGCGGAGCCGGCGCGCCGCAGCGTGTCGAGGCGCACCTCGGGAATCTTGTCGGGCGAGCCGTAGTGCGGCATGCCTTTTTCGGTCAGCCGCGTCGAGGCGGACTCGAGCATGATGCCCATCGACGGCGACACGTCGCGCAGCAGCGCGAGTTCCGCGTCGGTCATCGTGCCGGGGTTCGCGTGCGGCAATAGACCGGTCTCGTCCAGGACTGCTTTCGCCGCGGCGTGGAGGTATTCGAGCGTCGTCGCATAGCCCATCTGCGCGAGTGCTTCGCGCGCGGCCTTGTAGCGCAGCTCCGGTTTTTCGCCGAGCGTGAACAGCGCCTCCTTGCAGCCGAGCGCCTTGCCTTGCCGTGCGACTTCGAGCACTTGCTCGAGCGGCATGTACGGTGCGCCGATCTTCTTCGGCGTCTGCGCGAACGTGCAGTAGTGGCACACGTCGCGGCAGAGGTGCGTCAGCGGAATGAAGACTTTGCGGGAATAGGTGACGAGATTGCCGAAGCCGCGATCGCGCAATTGCGCGGCGACCGCCGCGAGCGCCCGCGTATCGGTCTCGTTGGCGAGCGCCAGCGCTTCACGATCGTCCGGCAACCGGCCCTCAAGCGCGGCGTCCAACAATGCGCCGGTCAATGTACTCATGAATGCTCCGTGGAACAGCCAGGGGTTCGCTATTGGGACCGCGCCATCGGCCGCAGAACATGGACCATTTATATCGCGGAGGAGCGATTATGCAGATGCGTCAAACGAGTTGCTATACCGCTGGATTGCAAGGCTGCGCGCGTACGTGCGCCACCTTGCGCATCGGTGCGCTCGAGCAGCCGCTGCAGGTCGCGCGGCGTATCGATATCCAGTCCGAACGCGTCGTTTTGCACGATGCGCGGGGTGATGCCGATGCCGTACGCGGCCTCCGCGTGCGGCTTGAAACTATGGCCGTCGAAGCGGTAACGGATCAGGTTGGGGGGCGACGATACGATGCAATTGGTGCCGTCGCCTTCGGAGTCCGGTACCAACGTGAATCGGGTGTGCTCCGCCAGGATCGCCGTGACGTCACGCGCCGTGATGAGCGGCACGTCGCCGGGCACGATCAACGTGCCGCGCGCGTCGCGGTTCGCGACCAGGTAACCGCCGGCCGCTTGCACCGATTCGGACAGATCGGCCCCGGGTGCTTCGCTATAGAGCTCACAGCCGTGATGCTGCGCGAGTGCGGTCGCTTCGGGCGCCCGTGAGACCAGCAGAATGCCGGCGAGTCCGTCCGTGCGTTCGAGCGCGTCGAGCACGTCGGAGACCATCGCGAGCATCAATTCGGCGCGCTCGGCCGGCGTCAGCAACGGCCCGAGACGCTGTTTCGCGTGCTGGATGTGCTTCAGCGGAACCACGGCCCACACGGTGGCGCTCCCCTCAGCTCACTTGTTCAGGCGACTGATGAATTGCAACACGTCGGCGGCGAGTTGCTTGCGGTCGGCCAAACTTAGCATGACGGTTTGGGCCACGACAGTACGCAGCCCCAGCGCCGCGACATCGGTTTCGAGCGTGGCGTCTTGCTCGTCGATCACGAAGCCGTCGACGAGATCGCGGTAGTGCGCCGCGACCGCGACTGCGCTGTTCGGGATCTTCAGTTCCGTCATCATTTTCGCGGTAGGCCCTTTGATCGCGAGCCCGGCAACGATCGGCGACACGGCGACGATCGGTACGCCGGCGGCGGCGAGTTGCCTGCGCATGCCCGGCACCGCGAGCACCGGATCGACGCTGACGAACGGATTCGACGGGCACACGATGATGCCGGCGAGCGCCGGGTCGCTCAGGCGCTCGCCGATCTGCGGCGTCAGTGTCGCGGAGTCGGCGCCGGCGAAGCGAAATCCGGTCACGGTCGGGGCGCAGCGGTCGCGCACGAAATAGTGTTGGAACGCGAGTTCGCCTGCGGGCGTGCCGATCATCGTTCGCACCGGCGCATCGCTCATCGGCAACACCTCGTACTCGACGCCGAGCGCGGCCGCGAGCTCGCGCGTGACCGCGGTCAACGTCGCGCCTTCGCGCAGGCGTTGGGTACGGCGCACGTGCATCGCGAGGTCGAGGTCGCCGAGGTTGAACCAGGTCTCGCCGCCGAATTCGCGCAGCGCGTGCATGAATTGCCATGTCTCGCCGCGGCGGCCCCATCCCACCTCGGTGTTCGATTGGCCGGACAGCGTGTAGACGAGTGTGTCGAGGTCGGGCGACACGTGCAGACCCAAGTGTTCGAAGTCGTCGCCGGTGTTGACGATGAACGAAATCTCGTCCGGCGACAGCAGCTGCGTCAGTCCCAGCGCGAGTTTTGCGCCGCCGACGCCGCCGGTGATGGCAATGAAGCGCCGCACGCCCATGTTCAGCGGAACATGTCTTCTTCGAGCGGCCGGATGATGTCGCGCGCGGTTTGCGTGTGGTCTTCCTGCGCGAAGCCGCGTACCAGCGCGACCGGCGTGCGTTCGGTGGTTTCGCCCATCACCAGCGTCGCCGCGGTCGCGATCGAGTCGGCGCGATTGATCATCGTCACCTTCATCTCGCGGCCGTAGATGTCGTGCATGCCGCGCCGGTCGTCGAGTACTTGTATGCCGGCACTGCCGATCGCGCCGCCGATCGTGCCGAGCCGCCACGGCCGATTCATGCTGTCGCTAACGATCACACCGGGGCGCACGCCGGTGCGTTTGGCGATCGTGTCGCGGATCTGCCGCGCCGAACGGTCCGGATCTTCCGGCAGCAGCAGCGCGTTTTCGTCGGCGCCGTGCTCGATGTTCGACTGGTCGATGCCCGCTTGCGCGCCGACGAGCCCGAGCTTCTGCCGCACGATCAACACCCCCGGCTTCTTGCGCAGGACGGTCGTCGATTCGCGCAGGATCAATTCGACGAGGCGCGGATCCTTCTCGGTTTCGTTCGCGAGTTGAACCGCTTCCGGGGACGGCGTGATCGATGCGAGCGCCACCTGCCGGCCTTCGGACTTCGACACGATCTTCTGCGCGACGACCAGGATGTCGCCGGCTTCGAGCGCGAGCTTCTGCGCGGCAAGCGCGGTCAGGATCAGCGCCGCCAAGTCGTCGCCGGCGCGCACCATCGGCATGCCGGCGAGCGGAGTGATCGTCAGTGACGGCATCGGTCGGCGCTCAGTGGTCGGCTTGCCCGACGATCTTGATGCCGGAGTGCGAGATGTCGTGCCGGCGGTTGATGTTGATCAGGATCGAGGTCAGCGCTTCGGCGGCGGCCGAATTCTCGATCGGCCCCGCGTGCCAGCCCGACATGCCGGCTTCTTCGATCAACTCGATGACTTTGTCGCGCGCTTCTTTGCTGTTGCCGGCAACCAATACGTCGCATTCGATCTTCACGTCCTGTTGCAACAGGTGCGCCGCGACGTTCTGAAATGCGGTGACGACTTTCACGCCGTCGCCGAGGAAGTTCTGCGCGCGCTTGCCGGCCGAACCTTCGGGCGGCAGCTGAACCGTGCCGACCTTCGGCGGCACCAGCGGTACCGTGACGTCGATCAGAATCTTTCCTTGCAGACCGGCGCGCACCGACTCGAGCGTCGAGATCTGGTGCTCGGCCGGCACGGTCAGCACGACGATGTCGCCGGCCGCGGCGGCCGCACCGTTGACCATCGCCTTCGCCTTCGTTTGCGGACTGATCTTTTTCAGCTCCGCGACGGCGGCATCGGCTTTCTCCTGTGTGCGCGAGCCGATGATGATCGCGTGTCCCGCCTTCGCCCAACGGATCGCGAGCCCGGTGCCGAGGTCGCCGGTACCGCCGAGGATGGCGATCGTTTCGTTTGCCATGAGGTGCCCCCTACGAATGAAGCGCGGATTCTAGCCTTAATCTTTCGCACCGAGCCGCACTGATTGTCTGCCGCGCGGATGCGCACGCCGGTTGCAGCAATGCGGCTTGACCGGCTCCCGGATTGCTGTTGCTATCGGCCCCCTTTTTTGAAATCGGAGAGAGCCATGCGAATCGGCATCGTCATCGGCGCGGATGGGGTGAACCGGACGCTCGCGGATCTCGTCAAGCTCGCGCAGCAGCTCGAGGCGCTGAAGTTCGACAGCGTCTCGATGGCACAGATGATGTCGTTCGACGCGATCGGCGCGTTGTCGGTGATCGGCGCGGCGACCCAGCGAGTCGGTTTGATGACCGCGGTGGTGCCGACGTATCCGCGCCATCCGACGGCGCTCGCGAGTCAGGCGCTCACGGCTTCCGGGGCGAGCAACGGCCGCTTCTCGCTCGGCATCGGGCTATCCCACCAGATCGTGATCGAGAACATGCTCGGCTTCTCGTACGCGAAGCCGGCCGCGCACATGCGCGAGTACCTGCAGGTGTTGGGACCGCTGCTGCGCGGCGAGACGGTGCAGCACGACGGCGACGAGTTCCGCGTGCACGGGGTCGCGGTGCAAGTGCCGGGTGCGAAGCCGGTACCGTTGCTGGTCGCGGCGCTCGGACCGGTGATGCTGAAGCTGACCGGCGAGCTCGCCGACGGCACCGTCACGTGGATGGTCGGACCGAAGACGATGGAAAAGCACATCGTGCCGTCGTTGTCCGCAGCGGCGCGCGGCGCCGGCAAGAAGGCCCAACCGATCGTCGTCGGCGGCTTCCCGGTGGTGCTGACCAACAAGCCCGACCAGGCGCGCGAGAACATCGCGAAGACCCTGACGATCTACGGTCAGCTGCCGTCGTATCGCGCGATGCTCGATCGGGAAGGCGCCGCGGGTCCGGCGGACGTCGCTCTCGCCGGCGACGAAAACTATCTGCGCGGCGCGATCGACCGGCTGCGCGGCGTCGGCGTGACGGATCTCAATTGCGCGGTCGCAGCGAGCAGCCCGGACGAAGCGGACCGCACGCTGCAGTTCTTGGCGAGCTTGAAGGGCTGAGCGCGGCGAATGTCAGGCCGCTTTGCGGATCTCGGCAGCGCTCGGTTTGGCCGCGAGCAGCACGACGTTGTCGCCGGGCGGCAACGGTGCGGCGGGCGGCGCGAGCTGACGCAGATTCATTGCGTCGACGAGGCCGGACCACGTGTAGAAGAGATCGGCAATCAACGGGCCGACGAACGGAATCGGGTCGATGATCGTGTCGATGAACTGTGTTTGGGTCGTGCGCATCGCGGTCGTCCTGAGCGAGTTCGGAGAAGCTACCCGACAATGGTTAAACAAAAATTAAGCCAAGTCGGTACGTACTTTCCCGAGCGTTTGATTTCATTGGTTTTTCGTTCGGATCGACTGTCGAGCCGGCGTCGTTCCGATCGTGTTTTTCGAACCAGGCTTGTGCGCCGTGTTTCGAACTGCGCAACATTGGTGCGGGTCCGAAATCGCGGGCGCGGAGTATAGAGATGCGGAATCTGAAGGACAAGGTCGCGTGGATCACCGGTGCCGGAACGGGCATCGGTGCCGCCGCGGCGCGTGAGTTGGTTCACGCCGGCATGCACGTCGTGCTGTCCGGGCGGCGCCAGGAACCGCTCGACGCGCTCGCCCGCGAACTCGGCAAGAGCGCGCTGGCGCGGCCGTTGGACGTCTCGGACAAGACGGCGGTCAACGTGCTGGCGGCGGAGATCGTCGACCGCTTCGGCCGCGTCGACGTGCTCGTCAACAGCGCCGGCCTCAACGCGCGCAATCGCAACTGGCACAACGTCACGCTCGAAGACTGGGACCGCGTGATCCGCGTCGATCTCGACGGCGCGTTCTACTGCTCGAAGGCGGTGTTGCCGACGATGATCGCGCAAGGCGACGGTCTGATCGTCAACGTGTCGTCGTGGGCCGGCAAATACACCGGCGTGCTGACGGGTCCGGCGTATTCGGCCGCGAAGCACGCGATGAACTCGATGACCGAGAGCCTCAACATGGAGGCGGGCATTCACGGCATCCGTTGCTGCGCGTTGTGTCCGGGCGAGGTCGCGACGCCGATTCTCGACAGCCGGCCGATTCCCGTTACCGCCGAAGAGAAGTCGCGCATGCTGCAAGCCGAAGACTGCGGCGAAATCATTGCGTTCCTCGCGAAGCTCCCGCCGCACGTGTGCGTGAACGAGTTGACCGTCAGCCCGACTTGGAACCGTTCGTTCGTCGCGCAGGCGAAGGCGCTCACGCGTTCTTAGAGGTGCGCATTCGCGGCGGTCTGCTTCCGATCGCATTTTGGGTTTCGGCGTGAAAGGGCTGTTTCGCTATGACCATCGAGCACGTACATCGAATTCATGCCGACGCCATGGTGATCGACGCGCATGCGGACATCGAAGTGCCGGGCAAGGAATCGCCCTATGTCGGGCCCGACGGTCGCTCCAAAGTGGCACCGGACAAGATGGCGCGAGGCGGCGTGGACGGCGTGGTGCTGTCCGTCGCGGCAGGGCCGGGGCCGCGGACGGCGGAAGGGTATGCGAGGGCGCGACGAGTCGCCGACCGCAAGCTGGCCGCCGCTCGGGAACTGATCGCGGATTCAGCCAACAATCTGGTACTGGCGCGGACCGCGAACGACGCCGACGAGGCAAAGAAGCGAGGCAAGCGCTGCATCTTCCTGAGCTTTCAAAATACGCAGATCATCGGCACCGACCTCACCGCGTTGGACGAGTTTCGCGACGCCGGCGTCACGGTCTTCGCCCTGAACCACATCGGACACAACGACTGCGCCGACTCATCCCGCCCGAACTTCGATGCCGCGGCGGGCAAGCACGAGCCCGACGAAGAGCACGGCGGATTGTCGCCGCTGGGACGCAAGGCGATACGTCGCATCAACGAACTGGGCGGCGTAGTCGACGTCTCTCAATCGTCGCTCGGCGCCACTTTGCAGACGGTCGAGCTGTCCAGCGCACCGGTGATCGCCAGCCATTCCAACGTCCGCGCCCTGTGCGACGTCAGCCGCAACCTCTCCGATGCCGAGATCGACGCCATCGCCGCGCGCGGCGGCGTGATTCACGTGTCGCCGTTCCGCGGCTATCTGTTCGATACCACCGATGCGCAGCTGGTGGAGGCCATTCGCAACGCGCGCTCGGGTGCGGGTCTACCGGAGAAATACCTGTATCCATTCGAACTGTATTGGGAAATCAAAGACCCGGATGAGCAGGCCGCATTCCGCGACACCATGAGCCGCCTGCTCGGCCCCGGTTCGTTGGACAGTCTGATGAACCACATCGACTACATCGTGCAACGCGTGGGTGTCGACCACGTCGGCATCGGCACCGACTTCAATCACGGCGGGGGCATGCGCGGGTTCGATGAAGCGAGCGACGCGCCCAATGTCACCGCGGCGTTGCTGGCACGAGGCTATTCGCCGAACGAGATCGACAAGATCTGGGGGCGCAACTTTCTACGCGTGCTCGCCGCCGCCCAGGCGGGAAGCGTGTAGGCATGACGCGAGAAGTGGCCCTCGTCGTCGGAGTCGGCCGAGCCACCGGTCAGGCGGTGTGCCGTCTGTGGGCCGATCGCTACACACTGATCCTCGTTGCGCGCTCGAAAGCGTTCATCACGGCGCTCGCAAACGAACTGCCCGATGCTCACGCGCTGCCCTGCGATGTCGGCGACCGCAATGGCTGGGGCGCCACCTTGCGGCGCATCCGAGACGAGTTCGGCCCGCCGCGGCGCATCCTCATCAACACCGAGGCCGCCGCATGGGGCGAATACGACGCGCTGTCGTTGGATCAGTTGGACAGAAGTTTCGACATCAATGCGATCAGCCTGCTGCAACTCGTGCAGGTGCTGTTCCCCAAAAAGGAAGCGATTCCCGCGGGCACGCGCGTCATGATCAGCAGCTCACCGGCAGCCTACCGTCCGCCCGCGCGGTTCCTCGGCCTCGCGCCCAGCCGCGTCGCACAACGAGTGATAGCCGAGCTGCTGCACGAGAACCTGGTGCGTCACGGCCTTGCCTTTTCGGTGTTTTCGATCAACGGCGCCATCGACGAACCGAAGATGCGCGCGATGTACGCGGACAAGCCGACGTCTTTCTTCATTCAGCCCAACGACATCGCGAAGGCGATGGTGAGGCTCTTCGACAGCCAGGATTTCGAACTCGCTGCGGAAATACGGGGCGAATCGTCGTTTGCCTGAATACTCCGGAACGGCGACGTATCGAGCCACATTCTGCCCGCGGCGAATCGAGCCGCCATCGCCGCTAACGACGATTCAATGCCGCGACGCGCGGCAGCACCGCGTCGATCAACTGCCGAGTCTGCGCCAGCATCTCCTCGGTGCCGAACGCGATCGGTCGCAGGATGAACTTGTGTACCCCGGCGGCGCGGAATTCGTCGAGCCGCGCCATGATCGTGTCGGCGTCGCCGATCGCGACGTAGTCGTCGGCTGCTTTGCCGAGGCGTGCCTGTAGCGCCTGCAGATAACGTTGGCTGATCGGATCGTTCGGGCTGCCGAAGCGATAGCCGAAGCCGGCGCCGAAGTGGTCGACGTCGATCGACCGGCCGAGTTCGCCGCTGCGCTGCTTGATC
>DASRZO010000182.1:0-2012 GCA_035686405.1 Pseudomonadales bacterium
CCTACATGGATGTATTCACGGCGTGTCCGGCGCATCGATCGTCCACCGCCATCGCGTTCCAATCGAAGGCATCCTTCACCTTTCCACCACGAAAGGCGAGTGAGCGCCTCAACCCGCCCCCATGAAACCAAGCATCAGGTCGATCTGCGACGTCAACATCGCGACTCCGGTGTGAATCGCGCGGCCGCGTTGCCGCGCGACGTCGAGCAGCCGCGTCATTTCCGGTGCGATCACGCATTCGGCGACGAGTACGGAACGATCCATCACGGCGGTCGAAAACGGCAACGCGTCGCCGGGTTGCATGCCGAGCGACGTGCCGTTGACCGAAATGTCGATGCGCGCCGGCGCTTCGCCGCCGACCGTGACGGCGACGTGCGGAAACGCGTTGCGAATGCGCTCGGCCAGCACGTCGGCCTTCGCGGGCGTGCGGTTCGCGAGATGCAGCGCGGCGCAGCCGTGCTTCGCGAGTGCGAACGCGACCGCCGACGCGGCGCCGCCGGCGCCGGCCAATAAACAGACTGCGTCGCGCACGCGATGGCCCGCGCCGAGCAGACCGCCGACGAAGCCCTCGCCGTCGAGCACCGTGCCGGTGATGCGGCCGGCGGGATTGCGGCGAATCACGTTCACCGCGCCGACCATGCGCGCCTCCTGCGTCAGTTCGTCGATCAACGTCGTGATCGCCATCTTGTGCGGCATCGACACGATCGCGCCCGAGAAATTCCGTTGGCGACGAAGTCCGGAGACGAAGTCGGCGAGCCCGGCCGCGGGAACGTGCATCGGCACGAGTACGAACGCGCCGTACAAGCGTTGTTCGAGCAAACGCGCGTTCGCCATCGCCGGGCTGCGCGCTTGTACGACCGGGTCCGCGATGAGTCCGAGTACGCGCGTAGCGCCGGTGATCGCGCGGTCCTGCCCCTCGGTCGTACCGTTGGCCATCGGTCAGCAGCGTCGCATCGTTGCAATCACCGGCGCGCTCGGTCTTTTTCGCCCGCGTTTCACTGTGCCGATCGCGGCGCCGCCGACACCCCGGGCACAACGCGATGTTCCGCGAGCACCGGCGACGTGCGTAGTGCGAGCGTCGCAATCGAGGCGACGAACATCAGTGCCGCGAGCATCAGCAAGCCGCCGGTGAAGTTGCCGGTCGCTTGCTTGACCAGGCCGACCGCGTACGGTCCGACGAAACCGCCGATCGATCCGACGGTGTTGATCAGCGCGATGCCGGCGGCCGATGCATCGCTCGCGAGGAAGCGCCCCGGCAACGCCCAAAACGGACCGCGGCTGCCGAGATCGCCGATCGCCGCAACGGTCAGCGCGAGCATGCCGAGCACCGGCGTGACGAGATACGCGCTCGCGGCGAAGCCGATCGCCGCGAGTAGCGCCGGTACCGCGATGTGCAGGAAGCGTTCGCCGGTCCGATCGGAGTTCATGCCGATCACGACCATACCGATCGTCGCCGCGAGGTACGGTAAGGCGGAGATCAATCCGACCTCGAGGTCGTTGAGCCCCGATATGCCTTTGATGATCTGCGGCACCCACAGCGTCAGGCCATAGCTGCCCGTTTGGCAGGCGAACATGATCAGCGCGAGCAGCCACACCGTCGGATGCAGCAACGCCTGCTTGAGGCCGACGGAGTGGCGCGTCTTCGCTATCGCCTGTTCGGTGTCGATGCGAGTCGTGAGCCACGCCCTCTGCTCGTCCGTCAGCCAGCGCGCGTCGCGCGGCGAGTCCGGCAGGAACAGCCAGACGACCACGCCGAACACGATCGCCGGCGATCCTTCGAACAGGAACAGCCACTGCCAGCCCGCGAGCCCCAACAGACCGCTCATGCCGAGCAACAGGCCGGCGACCGGGCCGCCGACGACGATCGCGAGCGGGATGCCGATCATGAACATCGATACCGCGCGCGCGCGTTGTTCCGCCGGAAACCAATGGCTCAAGTAATAGATGACGCCAGGCAGAAAGCCCGCCTCGGCGACGCCGAGCAGGAAGCGCAACACGTAGAAACTCGACGG
>DASRZO010000183.1:0-12640 GCA_035686405.1 Pseudomonadales bacterium
CAGCGATTGCAGCAGCTCGTCGCTCGGCGCGACGCGCCATTCGGGGCCGAGCACGAGCCGCCCTTCCGCCGCCGGGGATCGATAGGCGATCGCGACCGGACACACGTTCTGCCGATGCGGCGCGAGCAATCGGCGCAAACGTCGCGCGAGATCGGCCGACGCAGCACCGGCCACTTCGATCTGCAAGCAGTCGGCGTAACGACGGCGCGCGTCGTCCATCGTGTAGATGGCACCGACCTTCATCTTCAGCGAGCCGTTGTAGTCGTCTTGCTGTACTTCGCCTTCGGCTACCAAGACGGCGTCCTTGAAGATCTTCGCCTTGTGCTTTTCGTAAACGTCGGCGTACACCGACAATTCGATGCGACCGCTACCGTCGTCGAGCACGGTGAACGACAACAGCTCGCCGCGCTTGTTGCGCATCGTGCGGTTCTGGAACACGTGACCCGCCACGACCTGTGTACCGCGTTCGACACGCACGTCGGCGATTCGCGTCGGGCAAAACTCGCGGATCTCGGCGATGTAGTCGTCGAGCGGATGGCCCGTCAAATAGAGACCGAGCGCCTCCTTCTCCGCGTCGAGGCGTTCGCGCCGCGACAGCGCTCGCCCGATCACGCGCGGCCGGATCGCGCCACCGTGATCATCGGCCGGCGCCGCGAGCGGATCGCCGAACATGTCGCTGATGCCGCTCGCTTGGTTCCGCGCGAGCTGATCGGCGCCCTGCATCGCCGAATCGAGTTCCGCGAGCAAACGGCCGCGCACCGCATCGATCGATTCGTCGTCGCGCTTGAACGCGTCCATCGCACCCGCCCGCACCAGCGCTTCGACCGCACGCCGGTTCGCCTTCTTCGAATCGATGCGGCGACAGAAATCGTACAGATCGACGAACGGCCCCTGCCGCTCGCGGCTATCGCACACCGCCGCGACGGTGCCCTCGCCGATGCCGCGAATCGCACCGAGCCCATACAGGATGCGGCCGCCGTCGACCGAGAAGCGATAGCGGCTGCGGTTGATGTTCGGCGGTTCGAGCTCGAGCTTCGCACGCCGCACTTCGTCGACGAGCGTGACGATCTTGTCGGTGTGCTCCATGTCCGCCGTCAGCACCGCCGCCATGAATTGTTCCGGGTGATGCGCCTTCAACCATGCGGTCTGATAGCTCACGAGCGCATACGCCGCTGCGTGCGACTTGTTGAAGCCGTAGCCGGCGAACTTCTCCATCAAGTCGAACAGCTGTTCCGCGTTCGCCTTCGTGACGCCGTTCTGCATCGCGCCGGCGGTGAAGATGTCCCGTTGCTTCGCCATCTCCTCGGGCTTTTTCTTGCCCATCGCGCGCCGCAGCAGATCGGCGGAACCGAGGCTGTAGCCGCCGATCACCTGCGCGATCTGCATCACTTGTTCTTGGTAGACCATGATCCCGTACGTCGGCGACAGGATCGGAACCAAGCGCGGGTCGAGATACTCCACGCGTTCTTGCCCGTGCTTGCGCCGCACGAAGTCCGGAATCAGTTCCATCGGACCCGGGCGGAACAGCGCGACGAGCGCGATAATGTCTTCGAAGCGGTCCGGCTTCGCATCCTCCAACAGCTTCTGCATGCCGCGCGATTCGAACTGGAACACGGCGGTCGTTTCGGCGCGCTTCAGCAGATCGAATACGCGTGTGTCGTCGAGCGGAATCTGCGTAATGTCGAGCGGATCGGCGCCGGCCGGCGCGAATTCGTTGATCGCCGCAACCGTCCAATCGATGATGGTCAGGGTCTTGAGCCCCAAGAAGTCGAACTTCACCAGGCCCGCCCGTTCGACGTCGTCCTTGTCGAACTGCGACACGTGGCCTTCGCTCGCTTCGTCGACGTACAGCGGTACGAAATCGGTCAGCAGCGACGGCGCGATGACGACGCCGCCCGCGTGTTTGCCGACGTTGCGCACGATGCCTTCGAGCTTGTACGCCATGTCCATGATCTCGCCGACTTCGTCGTTGTCGGCGATGAAGTCGCGCAGCTCGGACGCTTCCGCGACGGCCCGCTCGAGCGTCATGCCGACCTCGAACGGAATGAGCTTCGACAACTTGTCGGCGAGTCCATACGGCTTACCCTGCACGCGCGCGACGTCGCGCACGACCGCCTTCGCCGCCATCGTGCCGAACGTCGCGATTTGTCCGACCGACGCGTGGCCGTACATTTCGGCGACGTGCGTGATGACCGCGTCGCGGCCGATCATGCAGAAGTCGATGTCGAAATCCGGCATCGACACCCGCTCCGGATTCAGGAAACGCTCGAACAAGAGGTCGTACGCCAGCGGATCGAGATCGGTGATGCCGAGCGAGTACGCGACCAACGATCCCGCCCCGGAACCGCGGCCGGGACCGACCGGAATTCGTTGCGACTTCGCCCAGTTGACGAACTCCATCACGATCAGGAAATAACCGGCGAAGCCCATCTGGTTGATGATGTCGACTTCGCGCTCGATGCGATTCCGGTAGAGGTCGATCTGCTCCGACGAGAGCACTCGGCCGCGACGCGCCGTGGCGTCGAGTCGCGCCGTGAGTCCTTCACGCGCACGCTCGCGCAAGTACGAATCGAGGGCGACACCGCCCGGTACCGGATAGTTGGGCAGGAAATACGATCCGAGTTGGATTTTCACCGAACAGCGTTTCGCGATTTCGACCGCGTTCGCGAGCGCTTCCGGAATGTCTTCGAATAGCGCCGCCATCTCGGCGCTGCTCTTGAAATACTGTTCTTCGCTGTAGCGGCGCTGACGCCGCGGATCGTTCAGCGTCCGGCCTTCTTGGATGCACACGCGCGTCTCGTGCGCTTCGAAATCGTCGCGCGCGAGAAAACACACGTCGTTCGTGGCGACGACCGGAATGTCGAGGTCGGCAGCGAGTTCGACTGCCGCGACGAGATAACGCTCGTCGCCGTCGCGGCGTGTACGCTCGAGTTCGAGGTAGTAGCGGTCGCCGAACACGTCGCGCCAGCGCTGCGCGATCCGACGTGCACCGACCTCGTCGCGCCGCAGCAGTGCCTGGCCCACGTCGCCGCGCGCACCGCCGGACAACAGAATGACGCCGCTGCTCGCCGCTTCGAGCCAGCTGCGTTCGACGCAACCGCGCTGACCGCCGCCGGTGTACGCCTTCGACACCAGCGTGATGATGTTGCGATAGCCCGCCTCGTCGCACGCCAAGACGACGCAACGATGGCGCGCGGCCGGATCGACTTCCGTATCGCTCAGCGTGAGGTCGGCGCCGACGATCGGCTTGATGCCGGCGCTCATGCACGCGTCGTAGAACTTGATCAACGCGAACAGGTTCGTGCGATCGGTGATCGCCACGGCCGGCATGCCTTGCGCGACGGCGCGCTCGACCAGTTCGTGCACCTTGACCAAACCGTCGCTCACCGAATATTCGGTGTGGACCTTCAGGTGAACGAACGCATTCGCCACGTCACGCGCTCTCGAACATCACGACAGCCCCGGGTTCGGTCGCCGCACGGATCGGCGCGAAGCTCAAACGATGCAACGGGCTCGGCCCGAAGCGCGCGATCGCTTCGAGGTGCGCCGCCGTGGCATAGCCCTTGTGCTTCTCGAAGCCGTAGTTCGGATAGTGCGCCGCCGCGCGATCCATCTCGCGATCGCGAAAGACCTTCGCGACGATCGACGCCGCGCTGATCGACGCGATGCGATCGTCGCCGCCGACGACCGCGACGGCCGGCATCGCGAGACTCGGCGTTGCGTTGCCGTCGACGTAGACGACGTCCGGCTGCACCGGGAGATTGGCGACTGCGCGCTCCATCGCGAGCAGGCTCGCGCGCAAGATGTTGAGCAGATCGATCTCCGCGACTTCGGCCCGGCCCACGCCGACGGCCAGCGCTTGCGCCTCGATGATTTCCGCGAGTTCCGCGCGCCGCGCCGCCGTCAATTTCTTCGAGTCGCGCAAACCCGCGATCGGACACGCGGGGTCGAGGATGACGGCCGCGGCAACGACGGGGCCGGCCAACGGCCCGCGCCCCACTTCGTCCGCACCTGCGACCATCAGAATCGGCATCGGTTGATCGTCGAATAGATCCATCTATCTACGTCCTTGTTGTGTCCCATGATCGATCAGTGCCAACACCGCCGCTGCGGCGCGTTGATTCGCGCCGCGTCGCAGCGATGCGTGCAACGCTCTGAATTCTGTGACGTGGGTGCCGGCGTGCGCGCGTTCGAGTTCGGCGAGCAGCGCGCGCGCGAGGCGCTCGGGTCGCGCGTCGTCTTGCAGCAATTCGGGAACGAGGCGGCGGCCTGCCAAAATGTTCGGTAATGCGACGTACGGTGTTCGCAGCAGCGCTTTCACGATTCGATAGCTTAGCGCGCCGAGCCTGTACGTCACTACCATCGGCTTGCCGAACAACATCGCTTCGAGCGTGCCGGTGCCGGACTTCACCAGCGCGACGTCGGCCGCCGCGAGCGCGCGATGCGAGTCGCCGCGCAACACGCGCACGTCGAGCGACGCGAACTCGCGCGCGACGCGTTCGACCTCGCGCGCGGTCGCGTCGTCGACGCACGGTACGACGAACATCGGTCGACTCAACGTTTGCGCGAGCAACTCCGCCGTCTGCATGAAGATGCGACCGTGCGCGGCGATCTCCGACATGCGGCTGCCGGGCAGCAGCGCGATCGTCGTGCGATTCGGCGCAATGCCGAGTTCGGCGCGCGCCGCCGCCGTGCGATCGATCGGCTCGATCGCATCGGCGAGCGGGTGACCGACGAACTCGGCGCGCACACCTGCGCTCTCGTACAGCGGCGGCTCGAACGGATACAACGTCAGCACCAGGTCCGCGGCCCGACCGATGCGCTGCACGCGGCCGCGCCGCCACGCGTATACCGACGGACTCACGTAATGCGCAGTGACGATGCCGCGGCGCTTCAACAGGCGTTCGAGCAGCAGATTGAACACGTTGAAATCGACACCGATGAAGACGTCGGGCCGCTCGGCGAGAAACGCGCGCCGCAACGCGCGGATCACGCGCAGCAAACTCGGGAAGCGCTGCACCGGCTCGACGAATCCGTTCATCGCGAATGTCTCGATCGGCGCGAGCGGCTCGAGCCCCTGCGCCAACATCTGCGGCCCGCCGACGCCGCGAAACCGTATGTTCGGCACTCGCGCGCGCAGCGCCTGCATCAAGCCGGCACCGAGCAGGTCTCCGGACGGTTCACCGGCGAGGATGCCGACGTCGAGCCGTCGCTCAGTCGCCATTGCCCTCGCGGCGTCCGCGAATGACGCCCCAGCGCGACTCGGCGATGCTCGAACGGAACGCGTGGACTTCCGAATACCGCCGCGCGAGCGGCTCGAGTTCCGCGAGCGCCTGTTTCACGGTGCGGCCTTGCCCGTACACGATCCGGTACGCCTCGCGCAGCGCGGCGACGGCGTCGTCGGCAATCCCGCGTCGGCGCATCCCTTCGATGTTGAGGCCGACGACGCCGGCCGGATTGCCGCTGACGCTGACGAACGCGGGGACGTCCTTCAGCACGAGACTCATGCCGCCGATGAATGCGTGCGTGCCGACCGATCGGTATTGCGGCACGCCGGCGTAGCCGCCGAAGTTCGCGTAGTCGCCGACGGCCACGTGTCCCGACACCGACGCGTTGTTCGCCATGATGATGTGATCGCCGAGCGTGCAGTCGTGACCGACGTGCACATACGCCATCAACAGATTGCGATTGCCGATCACGGTGCGGCCTTGGCCTTGCACGGTGCCGCGATGCACGGTGACGCCTTCGCGAATGACGTTGTCGTCGCCGATCGTGAGCGTCGTCGGCTCGCCGTGGTAGACGAGCGCCGGCGTGTCTTCGCCGACCGTCGCGAATTGGAAGATGCGATTGTTGCGGCCGATCCGCGTCGGGCCTTTGAGGATCACGTGCGCTGCGACGCGACAACCGTCGCCGATTTCGACGTGCGGTCCGACGATCGTCCACGGGCCGATCGATACGTCGGCGCCGATCACCGCGTCGGGATCGACGATCGCGCGCGGATCGATCACGTCAGACTTCCTTTTCGACGCAGATGATTTCCGCCGAGCATGCGAGGTCGCCGGCGACAAACGCGCTGCACGCGAATTTCATCACGTGGCGCTTGTCGGCGATGATCTTCGATTCCATGTCGAGGCGATCGCCCGGCACGACCGGACGCTTGAAGCGCGCAGCATCGACGCCACCGAGGTAATACATCGAGCCGTCCGCGGCCGTTCTGCCCTTTGTCTTGAACGCGAGAATACCGGCGAGTTGCGCCATCGCCTCGACGATCAGCACGCCCGGCATCACCGGATTGCCGGGAAAGTGGCCGTTGAAGAACATCTCGTTCACCGACACGTTCTTGTAGCCCTTGATCAGCTCGCCCGGCTGCACCGACACGACCCGATCGACCAACAGGAACGGATATCGGTGCGGCAGATAGACCGAGATTTCCTTGATGTCCATGACCTGCGCGCTCCCCTCGCGACTCGTCGCGGCCGTTGGTGAGGTCGGTGTGTTCATCGGAATCCCCGCGTCGTTCTACCGACGATTCTTCTCGAGCGCAGCGATTCGCTTGGCCAACTCATCCAACTCTGCAAATCGCAGTGCATTGCGCTTCCATTTGAGTGTCGCACTATGTAACACGCCCCCCGAGTAGACACCAGGTTTGTCGATGGAGCGGCTGACGTGCGTCATCCCGCTGACGACGACGCCGTCCGCGATCTCGATCGGGCCGTCACCGCCGACGCCGACGCCGCCCGCCAACACGCAGTGCCGGCCGATGCGCGTGCTGCCGACGATGCCGACGCAACCGCAGATCACCGTGTGTTCGCCGACGATCGTGTTGTGGCCGATCTGTACCTGGTTATCGATCTTCACGCCGTCGCCGATGATCGTGTCGTCGATCGCGCCGCGGTCGATCGTCGTCGCAGCGCCGACGCTGACGTCGGCGCCGATCGCGACGCCGCCGATCTGCGCGATGTCGACGTGCCGGCCGCGCTCATCCGCTGCGAAACCGAAACCGTCGGCACCGATCACCGCACCGCTGTGCACGACGCTGCGCGCGCCGATGCGCACGCGGTGATACAGCGTCGCGTTCGGCATCAACCGCACGTCGTCGCCGAGCTCGCACATCGCGCCCACGACCGTGTTCGCCCCGATTTCGACGCGGGCACCGATGCTGCAGCGGGCACCGATCACGGCGTGCGGGCCGATCGCCACCCCCGCGCCGAGCCGCGCGGACGGATCGACCACCGCGGTCGCATGCACGCCGGGTGCTTCGGGCGGTCGATCGGAAAACAGCATCGATGCGCGCGCGAACGCGAGGTACGGGTTCTTCGCGATCAACGCGTGTGTCGGACACGCGGGCAAATCGTCGGCGCGCAGGATGACCGCCGTCGCACGCGTCTGCGGCAAGTGCCGCCGATACGCGCGACTCGAAAGATGTGTTAGCTGCCCGGGTGACGCGGTGGCGAGGCTGCCGAGCCCGGTGACGATCGCGTTCGGATCGCCTTCGACGCGGGCGTCGATCCGCTTGGCCAGTTCAGCCAGCGTGAATGCGACGCCCGCCATCGATCATTTCTTCGCGTTGAGCTTCTCGGTGACCTTGCCCGTGATGTCGTATTTCGGGTCGACATACAAGACGTTCTGGCGATGGATCACGAGGTCGTATTGGTCTTGCGCGATCACGTCCTTCAGCACCGCGTCGAGCTTCGGCGCCATCTGCTGCAGGATGTCTTGCTGCCGCTCGTTGACGAGCTTTTGCAGCTTATTCACGCGAAATTGATAGTCGATCTGCTTGTCTTCGATTTCCTTCTGCAGCTTGCCCTTCTCGGCGTCGCTCATCACATCGCGGTTTTTGTTGAACTTGTCCTGCATGGCGGTGATGTCGGTACCGAGCTTTTTGATCTCGGCCTGATCGGACGCGGTGTCGCTGTCGATCTTGGCGATCATCGCTTTCCCTTCGTTGCATTCGCCGATGGCACGCTGAACGTTGACGACCGCGATCTTCATGTCCGCGAACGCGCTGCCGGCGGCCAACAACAAGGCCGGCAACAGCATCAATCGACACATTTTTGCCACGTAACAGTCTCCTATGAACGTTTGATCGACGACCGACGGTTGTCGGGAAAGCGGCGCATGTTACCTAGAACGTTCGACCAAGCTCAAATTGGAAGAACTCGGTTTCGTCGCTGTCGCTGTAGTTGAACGCCTTCGCGATACCGAAGGTCATGGGGCCCATGCCGGTGATCCATGTCAGGCTGAAACCGACCGAATAGCGCATGAGATTGAGGTCGACATTCTGGCAAATGGTGCTGTAACGCGGGCAGTCCGTCTGGAACACCTCGCCGGAGTCGATGAACAACGCCGGCCGCATCGAGCGCCCGTCCTTCACGAACGGCATCGGGAAGATCACTTCGGCGCCCGCGAGGATCAGCACGTTGCCGCCGATCGGCTGGCCTTTCGCGGTGTAGGGGTCGAACGGCGACGGTGTCGACAGCGGTCCCAACGTGTTCTGCTTGAAGCCGCGGACCGAGCCGAAACCGCCGGCATAGAAGTTCTCGTAGAACGGCAGACCCAGACCATGGCCGCTGCCGTAGTTGTCGCCGTAACCGACTTCGCCGTGCAGGCGCACCGTATAGTTTTCGCTGAGCGGGAAGTAGATCTGATCCTTGTAGTCGAGTTTGTAGAACGTCAGATCGCTGAACGGCATCGTGACGCTCAACGTCGCGGTTTGCTGCCGCCCGCGCGTCGGGAACAAGCCGCGGTTCAACGTCGAGTTCTGCCAACTCAAGTTCGCTTTGTAGTTCAGAAACGAATCGCCCTCGTCGGCGATGAATTGACTGATCTCGACGGCCGCGTAGTAACCGGCGTCGAGCTTCGTGTGTTCGATGGAGAATCCAAAGCCGATACGCTGCGTCTCCCCGATCGGGAAGCCGTAGTTGACGCCGGCGCCGTACGCGTCGGACGAATACGTCGCGAGGTTCTCCTGGTTGTAGTCGGTCTGGCGGAAGAACAAGTTGTACCCGCGGCTGATGCCGTCGAGCGTGAAATACGGATTGAAGTAGTTGAACGCGACCGCGCGTTGATACTGACTCCAACTGACGTTCAGCGACATGCTGTTGCCGGTGCCGAGCACGTTGGTCTCTTGATATCCGGCGCCGACGATCAGACCGGAACTCTGTGCGTAGCCGAGCGTCGCCGAGATGCTGCCCGATGGTTGTTCCTCGACGCTGAACTTCACGTCGACTTGATCGTCCGTGCCGGGCACCTCCGGCGTTTCGACGTTCACGTCTTTGAAAAAGCCGAGTCGTTCGAGCCGCGTCTTCGACAACTCGATCAGCGCGCTCGACGCCCAGCCGCCTTCCATCTGCCGCATCTCGCGCCGCAAGACTTCGTCCTGCGTGACGGTGTTGCCTTTGAATTCGATGCGGTGCACGTAAGCGCGCTTACCCGCGTCGACCATGAAGCGCACGTCGACCGTACCGTTGTCGTGGACCTGCGGCACGCCCGACGCGGTCGCGAACGTGTAGCCCGAGTTGCCGAGCGCTTGCGTCAAACGCTCCTCGCTCGCGGTGACGAGCGCGCCCGAGTACACCTGTCCGGGCGCGACCAACAACAGCGAACGCAGCGCGTCCGGCGACACGTCGTGCAGTTCGCCGACCAACTCGACCTTTTCGATCTTGTAGATGCCGCCTTCCGTTACGTTGACGGTGAGATAAACGTGCCGCTTGTCCGGCGTGATGCTGACCTGCGTCGAGTCGACGTTGAACGTGACGTAGCCGCGGTCCTTGTAATACGACTCGAGCTTCTCGAGGTCGCCTTTCAGTTTTTCCTTCGAGTATTTGTCGTCGTTCTTGATGAAGGAAAACAACGTGGGCGTCTTCAGCTCGAAGACGTCGAGCAGTTGCTGCTCGCTGAACGCGTGGTTACCGACGACGTTGATGTGCTGAATCGACGACGTCTTGCCTTCTTTGATCTCGATGTGGATCGCGACGCGGTTGCGCGGCAGATCTTCGACGTTGGTGTCGATCGTCGCGCCGTAACGACCTTGCGCGACGTACTGCCGTTCGAGCTCGAGGTCGACGCGTTCGAGCGTCGACTGCTTGAAGATCTCGCCTTCTTTCAGTCCCTGCTTGCCGAGGCCTTCCATCAACGCGTCGGTCTTGATCGACTTGTTGCCTTTGATCTCGATCGAGTCGATCGCGGGCCGCTCGACCACCGTCACGATCAGCGCGTCGCCGTCACGCGTCATCCTCACGTCGCGAAAGTAGCCGGACTGGAACACGAGGCGGATCAATTGCCGAACGGTCGCTTCGTCGATCTGGTCGCCGACGTTGATCGGCAATAGATTGAACACGGTACCGGCGGAGACGCGCTGCAGACCTTGAATGCGGATGTCGGTCACCGTGAAGGTGTCCGCCCACGCAAGCACAGGCCACAGCAATGCGACGGCGAACCATCGCTTGATCCAACCCCCAACCATCGGGCCCCTCGAATCAGAACAGTCGTGTGATGTCGTTATAGAAAGCAAGCAGCATCATGCCGCCGACGATCGCGAGTCCAATTTGCATGCCCCACGCTTGCACGCGTTCCGGCACCGGTCGCCGCAACGCGATCTCCGCGAGGCAGAACATCACGTGTCCGCCGTCGAGGATCGGGATCGGCAACAGATTCAGCACCCCCACACTGATGCTGAGCAACGCCAGAACGCGGAAGAAGCTCTCCCATCCGGATCGCGCCGAGTCTCCGGCGACCTTCGCAATCGTGATCGGCCCCGACAAGTTCCGTGTCGAGACGAGCCCGGTCACCATCTTCTTCATCAAATCGAGCGTCATCATCGTCTTCGCGCCGGTCTCGTGCAGACTGCGCGGAATCGACTCGAGTAGGCCGTATTTCACTTCGCGCATCAGCGGCGCGACGCCGATGTAACCGTAGTGGCTGCCGTCTGCGGCGGTGCGGTCGAGCGGAGTCAGCTCGATTTCGATTCGCGAAGCGTTGCGGTCGAGTTCGATCGTCAGCGTTTTACCCGGCGCTGCGCGCAACGCGTCGACCCAATCCCCCCATTGCTCGATCGGCTTGCCGTCGACCGCGACCACGCGATCCCACGGCTCGAAGCCGGCGGCTTTGGCCGGACCGTCGTCGAATACCTTGCCGACGATCGGCGGCAACGTCGGCACCGTGCCGAGCGATCGGAACAGGTCGGGTTCGGCAACGCCGCGCTGCCAGTCGTTGATCGCCAGGCGGTGCGTTTCGATCAGCGTCGTGCCCGGTGTGCGGCTCTCGATGGTGATCGTGCCCGAATCGCCGAGGCGCGCCGCGAGCGCCATGCTGACTTCCGGCCACGACTGCGTCAGCGCACCGTCGACCGACACGATCTCGTCGCCCCCGCGCAGGCCGGCGGCGAAGGCCGGCGATTCCGGTGACGGTGCGTCGATGATCGGCACGAGGTCGGTGCTGCCCGCCACGAACAGCGCCCAATAGATGGCGAACGCGAGAATGAAGTTGGCGGCCGGCCCGCCCAGCGCGAACGCGATGCGCCACCACGGCGACAATCGGTTGAACGTCTTGTCGGCGTCGACGGCCGCGACGTCGCCGTCGTGCTCGTCGAGGATCTTGACGTAGCCGCCGAGCGGAACGGCGGCGACGACGAACTCCGTCCCCTTGCGGTCGTAGCGCGAGAACAGCGACGGCCCGAAGCCGATCGAGAATCGAACCACCTTCGCGCCGGACCAACGTCCGACGATGAAGTGCCCGAGTTCGTGAACGGTGACCAATACGCCGAGGGTGACGACGAGCGCAAATGCGTACTGCACGAAATCCATGCGTCAGCGCTTCTTCAGATGTGACATGTTTGACCGGCGGTGCCGCGGCGAGTTGCCTGCAAAATCGCGTCGCCGGCGCGTTTGGCGCGACATCATATCATCAGCAGTCACGAGTACTGGGTGACCGCCAGCGCAAAACACGGCAGCGCGGCGATCAGTGCGTCGATGCGGTCGAGCATGCCGCCGTGTCCCGGGAAGATCGTGCCGGAGTCTTTGACGCCCCGCGCCCGCTTCAAGGCGCTTTCGAACAGATCGCCGAACACGGATACCGCGGCGAGCGTCAACGCCGCCACCGCCCAATGCCATGCCCGCGCCTCGAGCGCCGCGAGTGCGGGCACCGTGACTCCCAGCAGCGTGCCGGCTGCAACCGCGAGCGCCGCACCGCCGAGGGCGCCTTCCCACGTCTTACCCGGGCTCACCAGCAACGCGAGCTTGCGCCGACCAAATGCGCGGCCCGCGAAGTACGCGCCGATATCGGCGCCCCAGACGACGAAGAGCAGCCACACGATCAGCCACGGCCCGCCGGCCACCATCAGCGCAACCAACGCAAGCCACGCACCGACGAATACGACGACGCCGAGCGGTACGAGCACCGGCGGCGGCAATAGCTGCGCACTGGCCGGGAACGTCACCACGACGATCGCCGCAAACACCCAAAAGACGGCCGCTACACCGAACACCAGCGGCCATATCGCCGGGCTCGCGAATGCCAACCACGCGAGCACCGCGTACAGCGCGATGTAGCCGACCTTCGCGGCCATGCTCTTGATTGCCGCAAGATTCGCCCACTCGAACACGCCGATGCCGGTCAGCGCGAGGAATACGAGCGCGAACGG
>DASRZO010000184.1:0-2659 GCA_035686405.1 Pseudomonadales bacterium
GTGAAGAATCGTTCCCAGCCCAACACCACTGCACTGTCGCGCCGTCGTTTCGTCGGTGCTGGACTCACCGTCGGCGGCGCCGCGTTGTTCGGCTTGCCGGCATTGACCCCACGCGCGTTCGGCGCGTCGACCGTCACGTCGCCTTATTCGGCGACGCGCCCGGTGCTCGACCTCGAAGGCGTCGCAGTTCCGCTCGCGGCGGTCTCCGGCGGCGCGGAGTACGCCGATCCGGTCAAGGAGCCCGACGTTGGCGACGGCATCACGCATCTTCGCCCGGGCGTACCGAAGGTCGAGGACATCGTGATCCAGCTGCCGCTCGACAGCGTGCCGCCGTCGCTGCTGAGTTGGATCAACGGCACGCTCGCAAAGAACGTGACGCGCAAGAGCGGCGCGATCGCCTACGTCGACCTCAACATGGCACAGCGTAAGCGGCTCGAATTCACGAACGCGTTCCTCACCGAAGTGACGCTGCCGGCGTGCGACGCGACCGACAAGTCGATCGCGAACTTGACGCTCCGGTTGACGCCGGACCGGACTCAGCTCGTCGACGGCGGCGGCGCGAAGCCGTTGTCGCTGCCGCCGCAATCGCAGAAGCACGCACTGAACAGCAATTTCATGTTGAGTGTAGAGAAGCTCGAAAACGCATCGAGGAGGACGATGAAGATCTCGCCGATTAGCGCGAAACGTCCGGTGGTCGCCACCACAGTCGGCACCATGCGGGACTATGCGAAGTCGCCGTCTTCCCTCGAGCTCTCGATCGTCAGCATCGTGTTACCGGAACAAGACGCGTTGCCGTTCTATACGAGTTGGTTCGCGACCTCGACGCTCGCGGGAAATTCCGACGAGCGCGGCGTACTCATCGATTGGTTAGGCCCCGATTTGACGACCAAGATCGCGACCGCCGCGTTCGGCGGCGCCGGTATCCTGCGCTACGAGCCGCTGCCGACTGCTGCCAACGGCGACACCATCGCGCAGGTGCAGATCGATCTCTACGTCGAGACGATGTCGTTGAAGATGTAGCGGGTGCAGCGGCACCGAGCGGCGCATCCATTTGCGCCTCGTCGAGCGAACATTCCTCTAGCGAACCAGCTCGATCTTTGCACCGTGGCCATGCGAACGCACCAAGCGTGCGTCGCAGGTCAGAAGCGGCGCATCGAGCGCCTCGGCGAGCGCGACGTACGTCGCGTCGTAGGCGCTCAACGAATTCCGCAACCGCCACACGCGTTCGCCCAACGGAGCATGTCGGTAGCGCGTGATCGGCAGATCGAACAAGTCTCGCACGGCTTCTGCACCGCGCCGTTCTTCGATTTCGCGATTGCGGGCGTATCGGCGCAACACCTGCAATACCTCGACATCGAGCAACTCCGGGGCGTGCACCGTTTCATCCACCGCGCTCAAACGGGCAGCGACGCGCGCGCCTCGCACCGAGTTCAGCAGCAACTCCAGTACCGCCGAGGCGTCGGCGACGATCATCGCGAGTCGCGTTCCTTTCGAACGGCACGCGCTGGCGTAACACGGGGAGAAACTCGCGCACGCCTGGACAAGCGCTCGAAGATCTCTTCGTCGGACGGCCGCGAAACCGCCTTCTGCGCTTCGCGAATCAAGAAATCAGACAGTGAAAGGCCAGCCAGAGCCGCTCTCGCCTTCAATTGTTGGTGCAGGGAATCGGGGACGTGACGCAGTTGGATCATCTTGGCCATGCACGAACGCTAAGTGCATGTGGACCACATGTCAACGGAACCGCGGCGGTGCGCACGTAGGACGACGCAGTCGCCGCGTGCGATCGATCGGCCAACCGGGAATCGATCAGCGCGCTCCGAGCGCGTCGAGCACCGTCAAATCGACGCCGCTCTTCGTCTGCAATCCCAACGGCACGACGATGACGCGCGTCGCACCGGCGCGCTCGAATGCCGCAAGCCGCTCGCGCAACACATCGGCGTCGCCCCACGCGACCATCGCATCGACCAAACGGTCGCTGCCGCCGTCGGCGAAATCGGCGTCGCCGAAGCCGAGCTTGCGCCACTCGCGATGGTAGTAATCGAGGCCGACGTACATCTTCAGCGCGCCGCGCGCTTTGCGCCGCGCCACCTCGGGATCGCGTTCCGCGAGGAACATCGCAACGGCGTTGAGATCCGCGCCCGCACCGATGCGCGCGCGCGATTGCCGCGCGTGTTCGGGCGTCATCAGGTACGTGATCACGCCGTTCGTTCGCTCCGCGCCGAGGCGCTGTAGCTGCGGTCCATGCGCCGCGATGTACGTGACCGGCGGCTGCGCCGGCGCCGGCGCCAGCACCTTCACCGCGTCCATCGCGTCGAGATACGTCTTCATTTTCGTCAGCGGCGGTTGCCACGTGTGGCCGCGCGCTGTGTTGAACATCGCGTTCGATACGCCGAGCCCGAGGATGAAACGCCCGCCCGACATTTCCGCCAGCGTCTGCCGCGCCTGCGCGGTCGCGTGTGCATCGCGCACGTAGACGTTCGCGATCGCCGTGCCGACCGCGATGCGGCGCGTGCGCCCAAGCAGATAGCCGGCCGTCGCCATCGGCTCGCGCCCGAGCAATTCCGGCAGCCACACGCTGTCGTAGCCGCGGCCGTCGAGAGCCTGCACGAACTCGACCAATGCGTCCGGATCGAATTGTTCGGTCGGTAGCAGCACGCCG
>DASRZO010000185.1:0-5001 GCA_035686405.1 Pseudomonadales bacterium
CGCCCTAGTCGACGACGTGCTGCGCCGCGACCCTTTCATCCCGAGTCGAGCTTGGTGTCTGCATTGGCAGGCAATCGGGTTCGCGATGCAACGTGACTTCGAAACGGCAGTGGCGAAGCTTCGCGAGTCGGTTCGCCTCGAGCCGCTCTATAGTTTTTCTCGAGTCGATCTGGCGAGGTGTCTCGCCAATATTGGGCGCACTGCCGAAGCTCAGGAAGCGATCGATGAAGTCCGCCGCTTGTATCCAGCGCTGACCCTCGATTGCATCGTCGCCAACGTCCGGCACTTGCGGGGCGATGAGATGGCCGCCGACTACTCGCGTGCCATCGGAGGACTGTGGGAGTCGCCACCAAGCTGAGACGGACTCGCTGCAAGGAATTCGCAATCATTGGGGAATTTCGCCAATACGACCGTCGCGTCGGACATGCCGAGCGTTCGAGACTGCACCGACATCCTGTTTCCAAACATCGACTTACGCGTGGTTGCGTCGAGTTGGCATAGCTCGTGATTGTTCCGTTCGCGCGAACGCAACACCACAAGGAATCACAAGGAATCAATGGACGCTCCGGCTGCTGCTCCCGCGCCGACCCCGGCCACCCAATTCAGTATGAAACAGCTATTGCCGTCGCTCGCGATGGACGTGTTCCTGCCGATCATCACGTTCAACGCGCTCTGTGCGATGGGCGTGTCGACATTGCTCGCGGTGACCGCGGGCGGCGTCTTTCCGCTGATCAGCATCGTGCGCAAGTACGCGAAGACGAAAGAGATCGACGCGCTCGGCGCGATCGTCTTGTTCTTTCTCGTCGTCGGCACGGCGGCGTCGCTCGTCTCGGGCAGCGTCTTCTTCGCGATCGTGAAGGACTCGTTCCTGACGGCGACGTTCGGTCTCATCATTTTGGGCACGCTCGCGTTCGGCCGACCGCTCACGTTCCAGTTGATCCGCCAAATGGTCGCGGCCGGCAACGAGGCCGAGTACGCGCGGTGGGGCAAGCTCTACGACGAGGTTCCCGACTTCCGCCGCACGCAGCGGATGATCGCCGTCGTGTGGAGCATCGCGTACATCGCAGAGGCGGCGGCGCGCGTCGGCCTCGCGCTCGTCACCACGCCGGCGGTGGTCGTGAACGTATCGCCGTTCCTCGCGTTCGGCATGACGATCGCGCTCGCGCTGTGGACACGCCACGTGATGCTCGCGTTGCGCGACCGGCGAATGAAGGCGGCGGCCGAAGCGGCGAGAGCGTCCGACGCGGCCGGCACGAACGCGTCAATTGCGCCCTGACGAGCGCGCCGTGTCGCGCCGACCCGAGGTCGACGCGACGCGGCGTGAGGGTTTACCGCGCCCGACGCAAGTCGTAGCGGTCGAGATCCATCACCTTCGCCCACGCAGCGACGAAATCGTTGACGAACTTCCTCTGTGCGTCGGCCGATGCATACACCTCGGCGAGGGCGCGCAGCTGCGAGTTCGAGCCGAACACCAGATCGACGACGGTGCCGGTCCACTTGACCGCGCCGGTCTTCCGGTCGCGCCCCTCGAACACGCCGTCGGTCGACGACTTCTGCCACTGCGTGCCCATGTCGAGCAGGTTGACGAAGTAGTCGTTGGTCAACGTCTCGGGCCGCTTCGTGAACGCGCCGTGCTTCGATTCGCCGGCGTTCGCGTTCAGCACGCGCAGGCCGCCGATCAACGCCGTCATCTCCGGCGCGGTCAACGTCAGCAATTGCGCCTTGTCGATCAGCCGCTCCGCCGCTGCGTCGAGGCCTTTCTTCAAGAAGTTGCGGAAGCCGTCGGCGACCGGTTCGAGCACCGCGAACGACGCCACGTCGGTCTGCGCTTGCGACGCGTCGGTGCGCCCCGGCGAGAACGGCACGGTCACGTCGTGACCGGCTTTCTTCGCGGCCGCTTCGACCGCTGCACCGCCGGCGAGAACGATGACGTCCGCGAGCGACACCTTCTTACCGCCCGATTGCCCGCGGTTGAACGCTTGCTGGATTGCTTCGAGTTTCGGAAGAGCCTGAGCTACACCGCTCAACTGATTGACTTCCCAATCCTTTTGCGGCGCCAGTCGGATGCGCGCGCCGTTCGCGCCGCCGCGCTTGTCGCTGCCGCGGAACGTCGACGCCGACGCCCACGCCGTGCCGACCAATTGCCCGATCGAGAGCCCCGACGCGAGGATCTTCGCCTTGAGGTCCGCGGCGTCTTTCGCATCGATCAGCGTGTGGTCGACCGCCGGAATCGGGTCCTGCCACAGCAGTTCTTCCTTCGGCACTTCTTTGCCGAGATAGCGCGCCCGCGGACCCATGTCGCGGTGCGTGAGCTTGAACCAGGCGCGCGCGAACGCGTCGGCGAATTGGTCCGGGTGCTCCAGGAAACGCCGCGAGATCTTTTCGTACGCGGGGTCGAGGCGCAGCGACAAGTCGGTCGTCAGCATCGCCGGAGCGATTCGCTTCGATGCATCGTGCGCGGACGGAACGGTACCGGCGCCGGCGCCGTTCTTCGGCCGCCATTGATGCGCGCCGGCCGGGCTCTTCGTCAGCTCCCAGTCGTATTTGAAGAGATTCTCGAGGAAGTTGTTGCTCCACTTCGTCGGCGTCGTCGTCCACGTCACCTCGATGCCGCTCGTGATCGCGTCGGCGCCTTTGCCGGTGCCGTGACCGTTCTTCCAGCCGAGTCCTTGCTCTTCGATGCTCGCCGCTTCGGGTTCACGGCCGACGTTGCTCTCGAGCGCGGCGCCGTGGGTCTTGCCGAACGTGTGGCCGCCGGCGATCAACGCGACGGTCTCTTCGTCGTTCATCGCCATCCGCGCAAACGTCTCGCGAATATCGCGCGCGGCGGCGATCGGATCGGGATTGCCGTTCGGACCTTGCGGGTTCACGTAGATCAAACCCATCTGCACCGCGCCCAACGGATTCTCCAAGTCGCGGTCGCCGGTGTAGCGCTTGTCGCCGAGCCACGTCGATTCAGAACCCCAATAAATGTCCTGTTCCGGCTCCCAAACGTCTTCGCGGCCGCCGGCGAAGCCGAACGTCTTGAAGCCCATCGTCTCCAGCGCGACGTTGCCGGCGAGGATCATCAGATCGGCCCAGGAGATCTTGCGGCCGTACTTCTGTTTGATCGGCCACAACAGGCGCCGCGCCTTGTCGAGGTTCGCATTGTCCGGCCAGCTGTTGAGCGGGGCGAAGCGCTGCGTGCCGTTACCGGCACCGCCGCGACCGTCGCCGATGCGATACGTGCCGGCGCTGTGCCACGCCATGCGGATGAACAGCGGACCGTAGTGGCCGAAGTCGGCGGGCCACCAGTCTTGCGAATCGGTCATCAGCGCGGCGAGATCTTTCTTCACCGCGGCGAGATCGAGGCTCTCGAATTCCTTCGCATAGTCGAATGCCTCGTCCATCGGATTCGACAGGGACGAGCGCTGGTGCAGGATTTCGAGCTTCAGTTGATTGGGCCACCAGTCGGCGTTCGATTGAGCGCCGGCGACCGCGTGGTTGAACGGGCATTTGCTTTCGGTCGTCATGGTTCTCTCCTTTCGATTGCTCTGCGCCGCGAGGCGACGATTTGCTCTGCGCCGCGAGGCGGCGATTTGGTCTGCGCCGCGAGGCGACTCGTTGTCTCGTTGCGACGATTTCCTTGGCGCCGCGCTGCGAGACGATTTGCACACTACGCTTGCACCGGTGATTTGCACAATTCAATATTCAAATTCGCGTGATAGGAATTCCAAATTGTCTGATCGGTACTCGCCATGACGTTGAAGGAGCTCCGTTACGTCGTCGCGGTCGCGCAGGAACTGCATTTCGGCCGGGCGGCGCAGAAGTGCTTCGTCAGCCAGCCGGCGCTGAGCCTCGCCGTGCAGAAACTCGAAGAGGAACTCGGTGTCGCGCTGTTCGAGCGGCGGAAAAACGACGTGCTGATCACGCCCGCCGGCGCGCGCGTGGTGGCGCAGGCGCAGCGCGCGCTGGCCGAGGTCGACGCGATCAAGGAAATCGCCCACGGCGGCAAGGATCCGCTCGACGGTGTCTTTCGCCTCGGGGTCATTCACACCGTCGGGCCGTATCTGTTGCCGGATTTGGTGCCGGCGTTGCGCACGCGCGCGCCGAAGATGCCGCTCGAAATCGAAGAGAACCTGACCGCGAATCTCGACGCGATGCTGAAGCGCGGCGCGCTCGACGCCATCGTCATCGCGTTGCCGTTCGACTCGCCGGGGATCGCGACGCGCGTGCTGTTCGACGAGCCGTTCCACGTGCTCGTGCCGAACGACCACGCGCTGGCGAAGCGCAAGTCGGTGTCGACCGACGACATCGCCGGCGAACGACTGCTGACGCTGCGCGCCGGCAACTGTTTCCGCGACCAAGTGCTCGCGGCGTGTCCGGGGGTCGCACGCACGGACGGCGACGCGCAGCCGTTGCAGGGCTCGTCGCTCGAGACGATTCGCAACATGGTCGCGTCGGGGCTCGGCATCTCGGTGTTTCCCGCGTCGGCGGTGACGAAGAAGCACACGCACCGGCTGTCGCGTTCGATTCCCTTCGTCGAGCCCGCGCCGTCGCGGCGGCTCGCGCTCGCGTGGCGCGACGGGTTTCCGCGAATGGCGGCGATCGACGTGATTGCGGCGGCGATCGGCGCGGTCGTCGATGCGATCGACGCAGAACCGCCGCGCAGTAGCGGCAAGCGCGCGCGTCGGCGATCCTAGCCGCTCGCCACGAGGAGTTGCCGATGGACGAGCAAGCGGAGTTGATGAAGCGCCACTTCCAGAACCCGTACGCGAGCTATTCGATGGTGCGCGGCCAACGGTTGTTCAAGGACGCGCGCGGCATGTGGTACGTCGGCCACTACGACGACGTCGACGCGATCCTGAAAGACAAACGCTTCGGTAAAAAGGCGCTGCCGGGTACGGAACACCGGTTGCCCGACATCCGCCGCGAAGCGCAGGCGGACGAGCTCGCGATCCTGAACATCGATCCGCCGGATCACACGCGTATTCGTGGTCTGCTGACGAAAGCGTTCAGCGC
>DASRZO010000186.1:0-2234 GCA_035686405.1 Pseudomonadales bacterium
TGCCAAGTTGATCGAACGCGTGCAGCGCATCATTCCGAAACGCGCCGCCGCGCGGGCGGGCGATCTCGTCAGCGCGTATCGCACATCGCGCACGGCGATGAATCTGCCGGCGACGAATCTCGATATCCTGGACGCGATCACCGGCGACGAGATGTTCCGTATCCCATCGATCCGGCTCGCCGAAGCGCAGCGCAAGCACCAGCCGCGCACGCACATGTATCTCTTCACGTACGAATCGCCGGCCCGCCGCGGCACGCTCGGGGCGTGCCACGCGCTCGAACTGCCGTTCGTGTTCGGCACGCTCGATGCGCCGACGCAGGACAAATTCGCAGGCAAGGGTCCGGCCGTCGACACGCTGTCCGCGAACATGATGGACGCGTGGATTCGCTTCGCGCACGCGGGCGACCCGAGCCACACCGGCATCGGCGCGTGGCGTGCATACGACGCGTCCGAGCGCGCGACGATGGTCTTCGGCCGCGACAGCCGCCTCGAGCGCGCGCCGTTCGACGATGAACGCAAAGCGTGGGACGGCGTGCTGTAAGCATTCGATCTCTGGGAGAACCGCGATGAATCTCGACGAATTGGCCCAGCGCATCACCCGTCTCGAGGACATCGAGGCGATCAAGCAACTGAAAGCGCGCTACTGCTCGATCTGCGACGACGACCACAATCCGGAACGCATCACCAGCGTCTTCAGCGAAGACGCGATCTGGGAAGGCAAAGGGATCGGCCGCGCCGAAGGTCACGCGGCCATTCGCGAGTTGTTCGTCGGCTTTCAGAAATCGATCAGCTACTCGCAGCACATGGTCATGAACCCGATCATCGACGTAAACGGCGAGCGCGCGAACGCGGTCTGGTATTTCTTCGGCCCGTTCACGATGCGCGACGGCAACCAAGCGAAGTGGCTCACCGCGCGCTATCACGAGGACTACGTGAAGGTGAACGGCGAGTGGAAGATCAAACACCTGCGCGTGAAAGGTCCGGCGATGAGCGCGGACTACGAGAAAGGTTGGGCAAAACGCTGACGGCGGCGGCGCGCGACGGCGGTACCCACCGGGCAACAACCGTTCGATAGCGAGGCACGCAGAGGAGGACGCATACCAAAGACGTCGGCTGGGCCGCGCCCGAGTTCGCGGCATTCGTGTCGTCCGTGATCGAGACCGGCGGCGCGCGCCCCGACGAGATGAACGCGGTGCGCGGGCGGCTGCGCGAACTGAAGCTCGAGCCGTACGACAGCCTGAGCCCCGCGTTGATGGATTTGATCGCGACGCACACGGCGAAGGCGAAAGGCACGCTCAAAGCCTGAGCGCGGCTGCAGCTGTCGCTAGATCCGCGCGCCGAGCGTCAGCAAGTACAACGGGCTGTCCAACTTCAGTTCGCCCGAATCGCCGAAGTCGAACTTGTCGTTCGCGTAGCGGACGCTCGCGCCGAACATGAAGCCGTCGCTCGTGATGAAGTCGACGCCGGCACGGCCGTAGGCCGTGAACGAGCCGTCGTTCAGCGAGCCGTGCGTGTCGATGCTGTTCGAGCTCTGCGACGAGCCGTTGTTGTTGTTGTCGTCCTCGATCCACGCCCAGGTCAGCGACGGACCTGCGGATGCATACAAGCGCACCCACGGCGCCGGTCGCACGCTGACGACGCCGCCCATGAACACGCCGAATAGAAAGAACTGATTGCGAAACTGGACCTGCACCGACGTACCGCCGTTGCTGGCGCCGCTGAAGTGCGTCGTCTCGTTCTTCCACGACGCGAGGCCGCCGCCTTCGTAGCCGATCTGCCACGCGCCGCTGCCCCACAGCATCTGGCCGTCGCCGCCGCCGAACGGCAGCGTGCCGAGATCGCCGACGACGTCGCTGCCGCTCTGCGCGTCGGTCGCCTTCCACGAGTCGTTCTTCGAGTCGATCGCGCCGATCCACACCTGCACGTACGTCTCGGGACTGGTCGGGTGCGGCGGCTCGGCTGCCGCCGGCAGAGTCAGCGACGACAAAGACAACACCGATAGCGTCGACCGTAGCCACCGTTGCGACCTCAGCCGCAGTCGCAACGCCAACCTCGACGGAGACGACGGTCTCGACCAAAACACCGGTTTCTGCATGGAACCTCTCGGCTACAACGGCAACCCTCGGACCGGTGCGAGTCTAGCGCCACGCCGACGGCGCCGTGATACAAGACGTGTCGAAATGCGACCGCGTCGATCGTCTAGCTGTATCCACCTACACGGAGCTTCGCCATGA
>DASRZO010000187.1:0-3532 GCA_035686405.1 Pseudomonadales bacterium
GGCGGCAGATCGCGCGCCTGCGGCGAGATGATCAAATCGTGGTTTTGCGCGAGCTCGAGTTCGAAGTACGGCCGCGCGTTCGGCGGTAGCTCGACCCACGTCTGCGCGGACAACACCAGCAGCGCGGCCTCGTCGTCCGCCGAACGTTCGGCGATCGGGCGAATGACGAACATGTTGAGGGCGATGATCGCCGTCGCGGCGATCGCGATCGCGCTCACCGCCAACGTCAGCGTCGTACGAACGAGCAGCGATCCCGCGCGCGCCACAGGAAGATCTCGACTGGTGGGTATGAGTCTAGCTAGGCGCCGTCGGGGCAGAACATGTACCCCTTGCCCCATATCGTCTTGATGTAGACCGGTTCCGACGGATTCTGTTCGATTTTGCCGCGCAGGCGCGTCACGCGCACGTCGATCGAGCGGTCGAACGGAGAGCGCTCGGCGCCGGTCAGCAGATCGAGCAAACGATCGCGGTCGAGCACCTTGTTCGGGTGCGCGACGAGGATCACGAGCAGATCGAACTCGCCGGACGTCAGCGACACGGGCTTACCGTCGCGCGTCAGGCGATGCGCGTTGAGGTCGAGTTCGAATGGGCCGAAGCGCGTCACGGTCTCGGCTTCCGTCGTCGGCCGGTTCTGCACCCGCCGCAATACCGCACGGATTCGCGCCAGCAACTCGCGCGGGTTGAACGGCTTGGCGATGTAGTCGTCGGCGCCGATCTCGAGGCCGACGATGCGATCGACGTCTTCGCCCTGCGCCGACACGATGATGATCGGTACGTCGAGTTGCCCTTTGAGACGCTTCGCGATCGACAGCCCGTCTTCGCCGGGCAGCATCAAGTCGAGAATGATCAGATCGTACGAATGAGTCGCGAGCGCCGCATCCATCCGGGTGCCGTCTGCGACAGTCTCGACATCGAAGCCTTGTTGCGTCAGATACGCCTGCGCCAACTCGCGCAGTTCGGCGTCATCGTCGACGACGAGCAGGCGCGCGCGCTCCGCCACGGCCGCCATCAGCGCGGCTTCGGAGCGCCGACCTGAATGACCGGTACGGGCGGTGTGGTATTCGGCGGGGGCGTAACCGGCGCTTGCGCGGTACCGACGCCGCGTTGTTCGAAGCCGAGACCGAACGGCCGGTCGCCGGCGTCTTCGGGCAGCGGCTGATAGCGCACGATGTGCTCCGTCGTTTCGATGCGCACCAGTGAGCCGTCGGGCTGTCGCTCGATGCGACCGTAGCGACGTTCCGTGCGAATCGTCAGCTGCGGCGCTTTGTCGGAACTCGTGTTGTGCATCCGCAATTTGATTTCGGTGAGCAACGCGCGACGTTCGTCTTCGGACAACGATTCCCAACCGGCGGCGAGTTGCGTCAACTCACGATCGGTCTTGTCGGCGTAAGACGTATCAGCGTGGGCCCAACTGGCCAGACCGATGCAGGCGATGATTGATAGCGCTCGAGCGATCACAGGTGTGCGTGAGAGATCCAGCGGTAGCAGTGTCTGCGATCTGCGTTTCCGATGCATGTCGGGCCCAAGCGAAATCGTTACAGTGTGTTACCGCCGGATCACCTGGGGCGCCGCAGCGCCCCAGTGAACTCGTCTAGAGCGATTCGAACAGTCCGCTCGCCCCCTGACCGCCGCCGATGCACATCGTGACGACGCCGTATTTGGCTTTGCGCCGCTTCAACTCGCGCAGCACGAGGCCGGTCTGGCGCGAACCGGTCATCCCGAACGGGTGACCGATGCTGATGCTGCCACCGTTGACGTTGTAGATCGCGTTGTCGATGCCGAGCGCGTCGCGACAGTACAGGCACTGCGATGCGAACGCTTCGTTCAACTCCCACAAATCGATGTCGTCCATCTTGAGGCCCGCGTTCTTCAGCAAGCGCGGTACCGAGAAGACCGGCCCGATGCCCATTTCGTCCGGCTCGCAACCGGCGACGGTGAAGCCGCGGAACATACCCATCGGCTTCAGTCCCAATTGGCCGGCGCGCTCCGCGCTCATCAACAACGTCATCGAGGCGCCGTCGGACAATTGCGATGCGTTGCCGGCGGTCACCGTGCCGTCTTCCTCGAACGCCGGCGGCAATTTCGCGAGGCCTTCGAGCGTCGTGTCGGCGCGATTGCACTCGTCCTTGTCGACGACCACTTCGACCAATTTTTCCGCACCGGTCTTCTTGTCGACCTGGTTCATCGTGACCTTCATCGGCACGATCTCCTCGCCGACGTAACCCTTGGCGACCGCGGCTGCGTAACGTTGTTGGCTCTGCAGCGCGTACTCGTCTTGCTTCTCGCGCGTCACTTGGTAGCGGCGCGCGACGACTTCGGCGGTGTTGCCCATCGCCATGAAGATCGCCGGCTTCTCCTCGATGAGCCGCTTGTTCGGCTTCGACTTCGCCGCTTCCTGCCGCTGCCGCATCGAGATCGAATCGACACCGCCGGCGATCGCGACGTGCGTTTGACCGGAGGCGATCTGGTTCGCCGCCATCGCGATCGATTGCAGACCGGACGAGCAGAACCGGTTGATCGTCACACCGGCCGTCGTGATCGGCAGCTTCGACAACACCACCGCGAGGCGCGCGAGGTTGCCGTCCTGTTCGCCGACGTGACTCGCCGAGCCGACGTAGACGTCTTCGACCTCGTCCGGGGCCAGTTTCGGATTGCGATCGAGCAGTGCATCGATGCAATGCGCGAGCATGTCGTCCGAGCGGGTCAAGTTGAAGCTGCCGCGAAACGCTTTCGCGAGTCCGGTCCGAACGCTGTCGACGATGACGACGTCTCTCATGCTCAAGTCCTCAGGTGGTAGATCGAAGCGGCCGGAAATACCGGCAAAGTGGACGGATCTTACCGGGATTCTTCGGTGCGTCAAAAGGCAGGGCCGCGCGCTCGGCTGGAACCAACGACGTCGAAAACACCACGCGGATCGCCGGCGCTCGATACTGCGACGATCCACGCGCCGACATCGGACCGCCGCAAACAAAAGCGGCGCCGAAGCGCCGCTCTTCTCGAACTCGAGGCTCGGATCAGCCGCCGGTCTTCTTCGTGACCGCGTCTTTCGCGTCTTGCATCGCGGCACCGGCGGTGTCGGCTGCGTTCGACGCGGCATCGTTTGCCTTGTCCATCGCGTTGTCGACCGTTGCGGTCGCGTCTTCGGCCATGTCGCTCGTCGAGCTGGCGGCGGAATCCATCGCCTGCTTCGACTCGTCGCCCATCGCCTTCGCTTCGCTCGTCATCGCATCGGCGGTCGAAGCGGCTGCGTCCTTCGCCGATTTCGCCGCATCGGAAGCCGAATCCATCGCCTTCTGGGCGGATTGCTGCGCCGAGCTCGCCTCTTTGCCGCCGCCGCACCCTACCAATATCGCCAGCATCGCCACGGCGACCATACGAATCATTGTCATGTCCTTCTCTCCTGTGGTCTCGTTATCTAAGTGTCCCGCGTCACCTTGCTTCGAGGCCAGTACCCTGGTCGCCCTCCGCGGTGTGGCGAGCATACATGAAAAGTTCACGTCGATAACTAGCGGACACCGCGCGTCGCCGTGTC
>DASRZO010000188.1:0-6764 GCA_035686405.1 Pseudomonadales bacterium
CCATCAGCAGCGCGCTGTGGAACGCATACATCATCGCGACCGCGCTGCGATGACTGAACCCCGCGTGCAGCAGACGGTGATGCAAATGGTTGCGATCGGCGACGAAGAGCGGCTTGCGCAATGCGGCCCGATAGAACGGCACGAACAACGCGTCGAGCACCGGCACGCCGAGCAGCATCACGGTCGCCGTGAAGCTCATCGGCTCGACGGCGTTCGCGCTCATTCCGAGCGCGATCACGCCGAGCGAAAAGCCGAGGAAGTACGCGCCGTTGTCGCCCATGAACACGCGCGCCGGGTGCGTATTGAAGCGCAGAAATCCGATCACGCTGCCGGCGATCATCAGCGCGATCACCATCGCCTGCGCGTCGCCCACCTGATAACCGCAAATCGCCAGCGCGAGACACGACAGCAAACACAATCCGCCGGCGAGGCCGTCGAGCCCGTCGGCCAAGTTCACGGCGTTCGTGATCTGCACGAGCGCGATCACCGCGAGCGGGCCACCGAGCCACGCCGGCAACATCCCGAGCGGCGAGTTGAACGAGACCATCGCGAGACCGCCGCCCACGACCGCGATGCCGGCGGCGACGTATTGCACGGCGAACTTCGAGCGATGCCCGAGCGCGTGGTAATCGTCGAAGAGTCCGATCAGGAACACCGCGCCGGCGCCAGCGAGATACGTCAGATACGCCTGCGTCGGCGGCAGCAGCAACGTCGCGCCGAATACGGCACCTGTCATGATCGCGACGCCGCCGATCTGCGGTACTTCGCCGACATGGACTTTGCGCGACTCCGGCAATGCCAGGATGCCCACGCGCCGCGCCAACACCGTGAGCGGCGGCAGCATCGCCATCGCAATGACCATCGAGAGCAGCGCGCCGATCAGCACCATCGCGTCAACTCGGTACGTAGGCGGGCAGCCGCGACGCGACCCGGTCGTAGAATTCGCGCAGCGTCGCATCCGCTGCGCCGAGACCACCGGCCGGCGTCACCGTCGTCGTCATGCGGACCAGCGCGCCGTCGGACCTACCGCGCCGTAGCGAATCCGTCAGGATGTACCACTTGACGAGATATTCGTCCGCGACCATGCGGCCGCGCTGCTGGAACCAGTAGTAGACGAGCTGCGTCTCGGCGCCTTTGACGATCACCGCCCGGTTCACCGGCGCCGGCCGGCCCGTCGTCGGATCGACCAGCTCGATCGTCGTCAGGTTCGAGATCTCCCACCCGTCTCCGGGCAAGCACGAGCGCGGCGAATGCGCCGAGCGTCCCGCGAGTTGCGAACCGTAGAACGCCGAATAGAAGCCGACGCTGGCGGACGGACCGACGTACGTCGCCATCAAGTAGTCGTCGAGCTGCAGGACGTCGAGGTATTTCGCGTCGATCGATCCGCGCCGGCCGATCCAGCCGCCGTCGAGCGTCATCGGAAACTCCGCGAACGCCCGGCGCTGCAAGGCAACGGAGTCGCCGCCGCGCAGCCACGTCACGCCGAGCACGATGGCGGCGCACACGATCGTGAACGCCGCGACGTACGTGCGCGGCGCCGACAACGGCCGCGCATAGATTCGCGCCGGCGCATCCGGCAGCACCGTGTCGAATCCCGCGAGCAGGGACCCGCGCCGACCGGCGACGCGCAGCAACAGCTTCGCTTCGGCGAGCAACACGACCACGCACACGCCGAACACGGCCCAGCCTTCGACGTCGTGCACCAACCCTTCGGCTGCGCCGACGCCCCAGCGTTCGACCGTCAGGCCGATCGTCGCGATGCGCAAACTGTTCAACACGATCGCGACCGGAATCGCCGACAGGAACAGCGTCCAGCGCTGCCACGTCGGGCCGTTGAACAAATAGCCGAAGAGCGCGCCGAGCGATAGCAGTGGAAACAGGTAGCGTAAGCCGTTGCAGGCTTCGAGCACCTGCAACTGGTAAGCGCCGAGGTCGATCACGTTGCCGTGCAGGCCGACGCTGACGCCGACTGCGCGCAGACACGCGACGCCGAGTTGCGACGACCACAACTGCAACTGCGCCGACAGCGGTCGGTAGAGGAAGTTCGGCAACGGAATCATGAACGCCAGCATCGCGAGCGGCAGCGCGTTGCGGCGCGTCGCGTTCGCGCCGAACGCGATCGCAAACCCACCGATCACGCCCGCGAGGAAGCCGTACTGCGCGAGCGTGTGAATGGTGCTCAACTTGCCGAGCAGGATCGCGCAGACACCCGCGACAACGGCGGCGATGCCGAACAACGCGCCGCCGCCGCCGACCGTGAACGCATCGATGCGCTGACGAACGAGATACGCCGCAATCAGCGGCACCAGCGCGCCGTGGCTGTAGTCCTGGCTGTCGAACCAATCGTGCGTAACCATCCACACGAGGCTCGGCAACGCCGCGATCGCGAGCAGGACCACCAATGCGCCGAACGCGGGGAACGCGCCGAACGGATTCGCGGCTGCCGTCGGCGCAAGCGTGCCGACGCCGCTCACACGGCGTCTCGCAACGGCGCGGCCGAATCGCTCCGATCGACGTCGACCGCGGCGACCCGATCACCGTCTTCGCGCAACCAGTACAGACCTTCGGTGCCTTTCTCACGCACGACGTCCTCGACGATCGCGTCGGTGACGCACGGCGCGTGTTCCGCATACGCGAAGACGAGCGCCAGATCGCACAACAGATTGACCACGCGCGGTACGCCGCGACTATGGCGCGCAATCGCCTGAATCGAGGCCGGCGTGAACAACGCGTCGTCGCCGCCGACCGTGCGCAGCCGGTGCGCGACGTAGCACGCCACGTCGTGCGGCGTCAGCGCCTTCAAATCGACGTCCACCGGAATGCGCTGGACCAACTGGCGCAACGAGCGCTCGCGCAGCTTTTCGCGCAATTCCGCTTGCCCAACCAAGATGATCTGCAGGCATTTGCGGCCCGCGCCGTTGACGTTCGTCAGAATTCGGATCGCCTCGAGATCGTCCGCCGACAAGTTCTGTGCTTCATCGACGATCAACACGGCGCGGCGGCCGAGCTTGCGTTCCGCTTCGACGAACGCCGTGAAGCGGCGGAACTTCGCCGCCGTCGACGTACCGCCGTCGTCGATCAGGAACGCATTCAGAATCAAATCGAGCAGGTCACCGAACGCGCGATGCGTATTCGAGACGACGCCGATCGTCTCCCGTCCTTGCGTTCGCGCGAGCAGACATTGCACCAACGTCGTCTTGCCGGAACCGACCGGGCCGGTGACGAGACACAGCTCCGACCCGGCGACGATGGCGTATTCGAGCATCGCGAGCGCGTGCCGGTGCATCGACGACGCGAAGAAGAACGCCGGATCGGGCGAGATCTCGAACGGCATGCGCGATAGACCGAACCGGTTGAGGTACATCGTTCACCCGTAGTACGGATCCAGCGGTTGTGCCGCGCGGTTCAGCAGCGAGCCGACCAGCGGCGTGTCGCGCAGCAGATCGGACAGCCGTTCGAGGTCGACGCGGCGGGTGGAGCCTTCGCCGATCACGAGCAACGCCGATTCGACCAGCGGCAGAAATGCGATCGCGTCGTCGCCGGCGAGCGCCGGCGGCAGATCGAACAGAATCACGCGATCGGCGTAGCGCGCCTTCAGCTCCGCGACCAAGTCGCGCACGACGCTGCTCGCGAGCACGCTCGACGAACCCGCGACCGGCGCGATGCACGGCAACACGGCGAGCCGCGGGTGCGCGACGCTCACCAACAGGTCTTCGATGGCGGCGCGGCCGTCGAAATACGCCTCGACGCCGCGCTCGACGCCGAGTTCGAGGCGATGGTGGATCGACGGCGAACGCAAATCGAAGTCGACGAGCAGTACCGTGTGATTCGGATCGTGCGCGATGCTGAGCGCGAGGTTCAGCGCCGACAGCGTCTTGCCGTCGCCTTCGCCGCCGCTGATCATCGCGACCGTGTTGCGCCGGTAGGTGTCGAGCCACTGCAGCACGCGGGTGCGCAGCATCCGATACGCCTGCGCCGTCGCGTCGGATTCGTGGCCGAGCTTCAGGCGATTGCGCTCGCACACCTGCGGCGTCAGCGCGCGAACCGCGCGCCGTCGTTGCGGTGCGCCGACGACCGGTGACTTCGGCCCCGCGCGCGCGGGCAGCACGACCCCGCGTTCGCCGGCGACCGGTTCGACGACCACGGCAGGTTCCGCGCCGTCCTGATGCCGTATCGCGGTTTCGCCGCGCGACATCTCGAGCGCTTGTTGGATGCGTTGCATCGCGATCGTCCGTTCGCTCATAGCCCGTACCGGCGCAGCAGGACGAACCACGCGGTGTCGAGCGGCATCACGAATAGATGTACGACCGCCGCAGCGACGATCAGCACGCCGAGCACGCTCGCAAACGCGACGACGCGCTGTCTGCGCGAACGCACGACTTCGTCGTTCGTCCAGATCATCGGGATCACGCCGATCGGTGCCGCGCCGAGCAGATGCGTCACCATCGGCGCGCCGAACACGCGCTGATCGACCGCCTCGTACGCCGCAACGGTGACGAAGCCCGCGAGCACGGACAGCACCAAGCCGAGCGTCAGAATCAGCACCCGATTCGGCGACACCGGCTTCTCCGGCATTTGCGCCGGATCGATCAGCGTGAAGCGTTCGCCTTTGCGATCGCTCTCGAGCGACTGCGACAGCTGCGCCTCGACGGTCTTGTTGCGCACTTCGAGGTAGTTCGTCTGCGCGTTCTGCAGCTCGCGCGCGAGGTCGCGATACGCCTTCTCGATCTGCGGCGATGCCTGCAATCGCGATTCGACGTCGTTCAGTTTTGCTTCCAGGCGCTGTTTGTTCGCAGTCAGCGACTTCTCTTCGAGCTCGACGGTGTCGAGCTGCGACTTCAATTGCACATACGCCGGATTCGTCGGTGCCGCGCCGCCCGCGGAGTCGCCGACCGAGTCCTGCATCATCGCGATCAGCGCGTTTATTTGCGCCGTCAACACCTTCACTTCGGGATGCTCGTCGGAGTAGCGCTCTTTGATCGATGCGAGTTCCGCCTTCTTCGCTTCGATGCGCGCGGCGAGATCGCGCTTGCGATCCGCGTCGCTGATCTCGGCCTTGAGCCCGGCGAGCGTTTCGCGCGTGCGGATCACATCCGGATGTTCGTCCGAATAGATGCCGACCATGCCGGCGAGCTGCGACTCGAGCGTCTTGACGCGATCGGCCGGCGACAGCAGCCGCTCGCCCGTCTCCGAATACAGCGATTGATACGGGTTCTGCACGGCGATCTCGGATTCGAGATAGAGCTTGCGGTCCTCGGCGGTACGCAGCGAACGCCGCACTTCGTCGAGCTCGCGATCGGTGCGCTCGTACAGCTGCATGTTGACGTCGAAGAGCTCCGGCAATTCGTTCACGTGTTCTTCTTTGAACGCCGCGAGCTTCGACTCCAACTCCGTAACCTGCTTCGATAGCCGATCCGCTTCGCCCGAGAGGAACACCGCCGTGTCGTTCGCGAGCTCGGTGCGCGAGCGCAAGTTCTCGTTCAGGTACAGCGACGTCAGCTCGTTCGCAACGCGATGCGCCTTCACCGGCGACGGATCGTCGTAACCGAGCATGAACGCGATCGTCGCTTTGGTCGGTACGCCGCGGCGCGGGTCCATCACGTCGGCGCTGACGATCTTCATCGAAATGTTCTCGCGCACCTTGTCGAGCAGTTCTTCGCGCGCGAGCCGGTTGCGCTTGTCCGGGAACAGATCGAACTTCTTCACCAGCGCCAACAGGTTGTCGCCCGTCATCACGCGCTGATTGATCGTCTGGATGCGTTGGTCGGCATAGCTCGTGATCGTCGACCGCACGAGTTCCGGCGGGATCTCCTGTTGCTCGATCAGGATCGTCGCGGTCGCGCGATAGATCGACGGCAGCAGCAGCGCGAGCAACACGGCAACCAGCAACACGCCGAACAGTGCGCCGAAGAACGCGCCGCGCCGCCGCGACAGAATCGCGACGTAGTCGCGCGGCGTCAGCTCGTAGCGCTCGGCCGTCACGAGTTCGCCCCGGCGACGCGTCGGGTCAGCGACAACATGATCGTGTGGGCGTTGGCGTCCGCGCCGCCTTCGTGCTGCCACAGGTAGCGGTACGCGAGCGAGACGTGCGTCGCCTCGCTCAGCGTCCAATCGAGCGCGAGATCGCCGGCGAACCCGTCGCGATCGTCGCTCGACGTTTGCTGCGAGCGGTCGCGAATGTACGTTGCGCCGCCGCGCGCGCTCAGCGTCTCGGTGAATTCGCGCGAGAACGCGACGCCCGCTTCGTCGCGGATGTCCTGTTGGCCGTTCGAATTCGGCTGCACCGAACGGCGCAGCGACACCGTAACGCCGCCGGTGTCGAACGAACGTTTCAGATCGACGTGGCCGAAAAAGTCCGAGCCGGAACTGTCTGAGTCGAACGGCCCGAACTCGGTTTGTGTCTTCGTCACGCGATAACTGAATTCGGCGAACGCCGACGTGCGGTCGTTCAACTCGTAGCCGAGCGATACCGCCGGACCGAGCGTCGTCGCGCGGTTGTCGAATGCGCCCTGCCCGGCCGAATACCAACTGCCGACCGCCCCGAAGCCGACCTTCGTGCGCTCCGAGAGCTCGCACTGCCACATCGCGCTACCGCTCGCGAAGTCGTAGTCCTCGGTGAACACGCCGGTTGGGGTATTCGAATACGTGACGTGCGACGCGTCGACGCCCGCAGTCAACGAGGTCGTTTCCGACAGATCGAAGCGACGCGACAGCGAGCCCGACGCGATTTCCTGGCGTTGATCTCCGACGAACTTGCCGTTCGT